>DAOWMR010000381.1 GCA_030642995.1 Spirochaetales bacterium | reverse complement strand
TTCTTCTCGGAGACATCCCGGCATCATATCCGGGTATTCGTTCTCGGAATTCTACTCGGTGGAGACCGCTCGAGGATGGAACATCTACGCAATCCTCGTGATCGAAAGTCCAAGGGGTGTACAGCGAGTCGTCATTACGGATGAGAACGGATACTTCGAACTGACGAACGTGCCGGCCGGCACCTACAGGATCTCGCCACTGCACACAACGTCCGAGTGGGACGTCGATGTGGAAGTCGCCTCCGGTGAGGAAACTACCGTCATCATTCCAATTCCCGACGTATCCGTGCACTTGTTGGATATCAACGTTGCCGTAACCAATCCACCGATGCACGACGTGGTGGTCCGAAGGGCATTGAGTGCTGCGATTGATCGTGAGCAGCTCGCTTCGAGCATGGGCGTCGTTCCAAGCGCGATTCTGTTTCCGGACGCGATGGATCTCACCTCCATCCGGGCACACCTGGATACCGCGCCGGACAACGATCTGGCCGCTGCAAACCGCGCTCTGTCGAACCTGACGACGTTCGCCTTCAGCTTGCAGTACAACGATTTTCCCGAAACAGTTGACTACATCACCATGCTCAAGCCGTACCTGGAGGCAATTGCGAAGGTCAAGTCGGTGAAGGGAATCGTCTTACCATGGGACGAGTTCCTCAACCGTCGAGGCGCCGGTGACTACGAAGTGAGCCGATTCGGGTGGATGCTGGATTCCAACAATCTTGCCCAGTACCTGGAGATCTGGCGAACCGGCGGCTGGACCGGCTTCGCAAACAAGACATTTGATGCAGTCCTGGAGCAGGCGCATGCCGCAATCGCGGCTGGCAATGTCGCCGAGTACGAGGCGAGGATCGTACAGGCGCACAACATTCTCATCCGCGACTTGCCTTCGATTCCGGTATACACTCGCTGATCTACAGCACGAGCTGTGCCGCTGCCACGGCGAGGACGGCCGCAATCACGGCGAGGAAGGGTTGACGGGTGAGCCAGGTGACACCGGCTGCCGCGGCCAGGCCGATGGCGGCCACCAGCACGTTGCCGTCAATTGATGTGAATCCATCCGGAATCACGAGGGCGCCGATGGCGGTGAAGGGCAGGAGTTGGAGCGTTCGCTTCATCCACTCCGGAGGTTCGCCCTTGCCCTTGAGCACGAACGGGAGCAGGCGGGGGATGTAGGTGACTGCGGTCATGCCGAGTATGACCAGAACGATCCCATTCACGTCGGTTCACTCCATCGGGGACCGAGGGCGAAAACCACGGCCGGCAACACAATTGCGGCGAGAAGGGCCGGGCCGCGTGATAGGCCCAGGCTCGTCATTCCGAAATTGGCTATCCCTGCGGCCACCACCACGATCCCGTAGCGCCGGAACCGGATGATCCCGGGAACAATCAGCGCCACGAACATAGCGTAGAGCGCAATGCCCATCGCCTCCTCTATCGCCGGTGGGAAAAATCGACCTATGACGAAACCCGCGACCGTTCCACCCACCCAACCGGAATAGGCGAGGATCTCCATGGTCAACAGATCGATATCCCGGATCGGTCCCACGCGAATTGCGGCGGACGCGAACACTTCGTCGGTGATCCCGAACGCGAGCACCGGCTTGGGAACGCGGTCACCCCCAATCCGATCCCTGATGGCAAGCGACATCACGACGTGCCGAGCATTCAGGATCAACGTTGCGACGATAACCGCCACACCTCCTACTCCCTGGGCCAGGAGCTGAATGGCGAGGAACTGGCTTGCCCCCGCGAATACGAAGACAGAGAATGCTGCAAGCGCCGGGAGTGAGAACCCGAGCTCCCGCCCGGCCACGCCAAACGCAATCGCTATAGAGAAGTACCCGAGGAGAATTGCTACGCCAAGTTGAATGGGACTTCCCGGACGCATCTTTGCCATGGTCCTGCCAGATGGCCCGATTCGGCGGGAGTTGTCAAGGGTGGGAGATATGGTTGCCGATGGGGAGGGTGGCCCGGGGGCGGGCACTGAGAACCCGCCCCCGACCGGTTCAGATCTAGTCGGCCATCGTGGCAGCGACGAGTTCCAAGCTCATCGTCTTGGGCTGACCCTCGTCGTCTGCGGCGTCCCCCCAGTCCCAGTCCAGGCTCAGAGATGCGAGCCCGAGTTTCTTCGCAAGGAACATCTCTCCGGTGCTGATCATGGAACCGCTGTTCGAGTAGTCGGTTCCACCACCGTTCGGATAGGTTGTTGACTCGGCATCGTCAACCTGCACATCCACAGTGATGAGCGCACCACGGTAATCCTTGCCGAGAATCTCTCGTTTGTCGCCGTCGGTGACAACCTCCACTTCCGAATCGACTGTGAACGAGCTGCTCTCGATAGAGAAGATTTCATTGCCAACGTAGTCTGTGTCTGTCTCCTCCTGCGTGACGTCGAACTCAGCTATGGCGCCGGCAAAAATGAATGCCGGCAGGATTGGAAATCCTTGAGAGAAGGTTCCGGAGAGATTGAATGTAGATGCCCATCCTTCCCCGCCCGGGTCCTCGGAATCCGACTGACTGACATCCACGCCGAACACCTCAACGCCGTCCGCCGTAGCGGCGACATAGACACTGACGCCGGCAATCTCCGCTTCGACCTCTGCCACGACGATGCCCGGGTCGTCCGTGCCGAAGTCCTTGATCTTCAGCTCATAGGTCTCCACCTCTCCGATCGTGGTGGTTCCCGCAACGTAGAGGGTGATACTGAATTCCATAGTCGTGTCGAAGCCCGGGTCACCCGGGTCGTCGTAGAACTCCATGGTGGCGACATAGTCCCACTCGGCGTCCTCAGCCAGCGGGAAGTAGTCCTCCACCGCAGCTCCAAACACGCCCCCGAGCAGATCACAGCCACCCAGTGCTATAAGCACGATGCCGACGAACAGGACTAATACCAGCAGTCTCTTACGCATATTTGCTCCTTTCCTGCAATGATTTCACACCAATTCTGGACCGAACCGTGAGGTTCCACAAGTGGCCGGAGGGGCAATAGCGTGAATAAGTCATTATATTTCGTCGATTTCCCGCCGGTTCACGAATTCCTTGCCTTCTTGAGCTGCCGGGAGAACTTGGAGATCTGTTTTCCCCACTCCCGGCTTCGCTGTCGACGCATTTCGGCGGTCACTTCAGCCTCGTCGCGGAGCCGGAGGTAGCTCTGATATCGCTCCGGGAGGACCGTGCCTTCAGCGACGGCAGCTTTCACTGCACAGCCGGGCTCATGCTCGTGTCGGCAATTGCGAAACCGGCACTCTCCTTCCAGTTCGCCTATCTCCGGAAATGCGGCGG
>DAOWMR010000448.1 GCA_030642995.1 Spirochaetales bacterium | reverse complement strand
GCCTCCTCAACAATTATGCCTATATCGCGAGCGATAGCGGTGGCTTGGTCATCGTTGACGTAAGCCTCCTTGATGCCCCCGAGGTTGTGCTGACCGACACCCAATTCGGATCTGTGGGCGACGTTGAGCTAAGCGGAACCGGCCGGCTGGTCGTGTGCGACGGCTATTCCTCCTCCTATCTTGTGAACCCCATCAACGCCCCCGCCCTGGACCCCGGCCCCCCCGAAAACGTTCTGGGAAGGTTCTCGGAGCCCTCCCCGCAGGGCAACGCCGCAGAGACGGTGCCTCTCGTTTGCTACTACACCTATGGTGTTCAGGTAGCCCCGGCGATGGACAGCCTCGTCCAGACCGGTGTGCTTTCAGCTCCGGGTGCCGATCGAGATGAGCTATCATGGATGAATGACGTGGTGTGGGGGGACAATGGGACGTCATTCTATGCCGTCGCACACGGGAGCGAGGGGCTGATCATCTTTGAGGCGATCGGTTTTTGAGATCGCATTCGCAGTTTGCACTGTGAAGCCGGAATTTTCCGTCCGGGAGGCACAATGGCCCACAGGACCCTCAAGAGATCATCCTACGAAAACCTCGTAGATCGTCTGAATCGTTTTCCTCAAGGGGCCCCGCCATCGGAAACCCTCTACAAGATCCTGAAGATCCTGATCAACGAACGCGAAGCGGGACTCGTTGCGTTGCTGCCAATCAAACCCTTCAAGGCTCCGGAGGCGGCTCGGCGCTGGAAGATGTCCGAAGTGGAGGCCCGGAAGGTCCTGGAGGAGTTGGCGGGGCGGGCCATCCTGCTTGACGTCGAGCGGAACGGCGAGAGCGTCTACACGCTACCGCCGCCCATGGCAGGCTTCTTCGAGTTCTCCATGATGCGCCTCCGGGGTGACGTGGACCAGAAAGTATTAGCTGAGCTGTACTACCAGTACTTGAACGTGGAGGAGGAGTTCATCCGGAGCCTGTTCGTGCAAGGCGACACCCAGGTGGGCCGGGTCTACGTGAATGAGCCGGCCCTGTCGGAAGAGAACGCACTCCTGGTGCTGGACTACGAACGGGCCAGCGAAGTCATCAATACCGCGAGTCACATCGGCGTGGGCATCTGCTACTGCCGCCACAAGATGCAACACATAGGTCGGAACTGCAGCGCCCCCATGGAGATCTGCATGACTTTCAATGGCAGCGCCGAGTCCCTGACGAAGAACAACTACGCCCGGGCCATCGAAGCTTCGGAGTGCCTGGATCTGCTGGATGAAGCCTACGACAACAACCTGGTCCAGTTCGGCGAGAATGTGCAGAGAGGCGTGAACTTCATCTGCAACTGTTGCGGATGTTGCTGTGAAGCCATGATCGCCGCCCGGAAGTACGGGATTCTGCAACCGGTGCACACCACCAACTTCCTCCCCGCGGTCAACGAGGAAACCTGCACCGGATGCGGGAAGTGCGTCAGCGCCTGTCCCGTTGAGGCCATGGCACTGGTCACCGCCAACGATCCGAAGAGGCCGAACCGCAAGGTGGCCCGCGTTCTGGAGGATATCTGCCTGGGTTGCGGGGTCTGTACCCGGGTCTGCGACCAGACCAGTCTGACTCTGGTTCCTCGGGAGAAGCGGGTCTTCACTCCGGTGGATGGTGTCCATCGCGCGGTACTCATGGCTATTGAGCGGGGGAAGTTGCAGGACCTGATTTTCGACAACCGCCTGCTGGCCAGCCATCGCGCCATGGCCGCCATCGTAGGCGCTATCCTGAAGATGCCCGCGGTCAAGCGCGCCCTGGCGAGCGAACAGATGAGGTCCCGCTATCTGGTGAAGCTGATTGACTGGTATTCAAAGCGTTCGGCCGGCTGACGGAACATCGGGTCCCCGGCATTTTCCACCGATTATCCTTGTAAATCATGGAGTAATAGTCCACAATTGCAAGGATGTTACCTCGAACACTCGCACACGAGCTTCATCAACGACTGAATGAGGCGGCGGCAGTGGTGTTAACCGGCCCGCGCCAAGTCGGCAAGACCACCCTGGCACTGGCCGAGGGCGAGTTGCGTGACGCTCTCTACATTGATCTGGAGTCCGAACGAGATCGAGCGAAGCTCGCCGAGCCGGAGCTGTATCTCTCCGACCACTTCGGCCGGCTTGTGATCCTTGATGAGGTACACCGCGTGCCCGGCCTGTTCCCCGTGCTCCGCGGGCTGATCGACCGTTCTCGCCGGCTAGGACATCGCCAAGGCCTTTATCTCCTTCTTGGATCCGCCTCGCTCGACCTCCTCAAGCAATCGGGTGAAACACTCGCCGGTCGCGTCAGTTTCCTGGAGCTCTCACCGTTCACGGTGCTGGAAACGCAGGAGACCATCTCCGACCTCGATCTCCTATGGGTCAGGGGAGGTTTTCCAGAGAGCTTGTTGGCCGGCGGGGACCCGCAAAGTGTACGTTGGCGTGAGGACTTCATACGGACCTACCTCGAGCGTGACATTCCACAATTCGGTCCGAGAATCGCCGCTGAAACACTGAGACGGTTCTGGACCATGCTTGCTCATCGACAAGGGGCTCCCTTGAACGCCGCGGAACTGGCCCGGAATCTCGGCATTGACGTGAAGACTGCCTCCGGGTATATAGATCTGCTGGTGGATCTCCTGCTGGTGCG
>DAOWMR010000436.1 GCA_030642995.1 Spirochaetales bacterium | reverse complement strand
CCAAGAGCAGCGTTGCGGATTCTCGCAGGACCAGATTCAGGACCGCGGCCGGTGATCCTGAAGGGTTGAGCAATGCGGAGACAATGACGTTCGTGTCGAGGACGATTCTCATTAGCGGCGCGAAGCTCGGGATTGACGGATTTCGTCTTCGATCTCCACTTGCGTCATGGAGTCAAGGCCACGGACTCTCGCGGATTCCTGCATCACTCGGACGGCTTCGATAGCACGTGCCTGGCGAACGGCTGAAATCGTCCCTTCAAGGGACTCGTCGGAAAGGGGCGTAAGCAGAGCAATTGGCTTGCCATTATTGGTAATGACCATTTCCTGTTCTACGGGAAGTTCCTTCCAGATCCTTGCGGGGGAGGTACGGATATCCCGGACGGTAATGAATTTCATCAGCAACTCCTGACTGGATGATACCGTATTGTCACCCAATTGTCAACGTTGCGGCGCCGGCCACTCTTGGAGCACGATAACGGCCCACATGACCTGCGTGTCGTCAGGGCGTCTTCGCCCGGAATCGGCGGAGTTCTTGCGCATGCAAGAACTGTGACGATAGCTACGACTGGTCGATGTGGATGTTGGGGTGGGTCTCTATGCCAGGATCTCAACGAATTGATCGATGAGATCGGTCTTCTGGATCGGATGGAGACGAATGTACCGTTCCGGCTCAACGAGAAAGCCGAAGTACCTGAAAAATCGGTGGAACGTTCGAAGCCCATAGCACAGGAATTCCCGATCTGAGTCACCTGTGCTCAAGTGCGGGAACGCGCGGAAGTACTTCCCTGCGTAGAATGACTCGGGTCGTTCCTCTGCTCCGTACTTGCTCAGAAGGTAGAGAGAGTACCGGTACCCCAACTGGCCGATGTGATTGTTGCCGTAGCCGTCGAAGTAGCCAAGGTTGTACTTCTCCCCGAACAGCGTCAGGAGCGCGGTGAGGACATCTGGCTGCTTGCGAAATGAGCGCCCTTTCTTGGTCAGATGGAGCCTGCCGTGTTGCTTCCTCAAGTACCCGGCCAACTCGCTGATGATTCTCGTCAGATGGACGGTCTCACACTCTCCCTCACTCCGGAGTTTGGAGATTCCGGCTTCGATAAGGTCGTCCTTCGCCGGGGCCTCCGCGTACAAAGCCTTGACCACGGCAACTGGCAAGTAACCGGCTGAAGTCAGCTTGACTCCTTTCACGGGATCGATCATGGACAGCAGCGATTCTATCTGCCGGACAATTGGGATATCGTCAAATACGGAATCTGAGTCCTTAATTCGGACCACACACTCATGGAACTCCCCGTATAGCAGATCATCCATCTGCACAGGCGAGAGCGAATCAAAATCCCCGAGAGGGCCATTGTTGTATCCATCGACGAAGTCTTGCATCTGAGTCCTTCCGGGATCATATCCATTGTTCCGAAGAACGACTATCCACGACCCAAGCCGGGCGGCGCGTCGCCGACACCACCTCAGAGAAGAAGATCAGTTTTCAATGCCCGCATCTACTCAAAGCGCCAAGTGGGGAACAGTCCGAATTCACCGGTTTTATCATCGACACATGATGCCTGTGGTGGGGGCGGAGCGACACTTCCGTGCACGAAGACCAGTTTCCGATCGGATGCGGGGGCGATACCATTCTACGCAATGAGCGGCCCGCACCGGATGGCGGCGGCGCGTGGGCGGGCGCGCCGCCGGAAGGTCGTCCTCACCGGGCCAGTTCCTATTTCCGGGTCAATGCTGCAACTCAAAAGCGCCAAGTGGGGAACTTAGGAAGAGTAGTGCCGTGGTCAGCCTGGAATGACCGGCAGTGTCGGCAGAGGAGCTGCTATTGACGCCCATGTGAGAGCGAGAGACACTCCGGTCCTGGCGTTGCCGGTATCGATGTGGCCCGGAGGGGAGTGCTCCACAACAGCCGTATGGAAGCGACTTCTGGCTTGGAGTCGGTTTTCCGCGGGCCGTCTAAACGTTCAGAGTACGGACGTTCGGATTGGTGCACGAAGCTTCAACGGAAGGGTTGCGGACTTTCTGGTGGACCGCAGCGTCACCGGAAATGACTCCGTGGATGACGACCCGTTACCGATCGGAATCGCCGGTGATACCGGGCTGTGCAATGAGCGGCCTACACCGGATGGCGGCGGCGCGGGGCGCGGCGCGCCGCCGCAGGGAGAGTTCTGCTTCCGGCTCTCTCCTGAACCGATTGTTCTTCAAGACCCTGAAGAACGAGCTGTGGGGTCACAATGCGTTTCCGACGCGGGAGATTGCTCGAACGGCGATCTTTGAGTACATCGAGGCATCCCACAACCGGCACCGACTGCATTCGAGCTTGGGGAATCTCACGCCGATAGAGTATGAGCAGATTCCGCTCAAGCAGCCGCGTGAAGTGCAAATGGACGAGAGAACGCGAAAAACGAGGCGCGACAACGGCCGTGGCTACGTTTTCCGAGAGCAAGTGGTATTTCCGATACCCACCCGGATCTGGCAATCTACTGACCCGGTGGACAACATTCTGTAATTCGTGCTATACTGTGTGGCATGGAACAAGACGGACGGAAACTATCGAAAGAAGCCAGGCAGGAACGACGGAACACCATTGTTCGCATGCGCAAGGCGGGTAAGTCGTACAAAGATATTCAGGAGGCAACCGGCGCGAGTCCGGACCTGATTTGGCGTACCTGGACAGCATGGAAAGCGGGTGGGAAGAAAGCGATCACCAT
>DAOWMR010000176.1 GCA_030642995.1 Spirochaetales bacterium | reverse complement strand
GCTGGTGCTTATCTCTGCGATGATCGTCCAGGCTGATTCGGTGCGTGAGGTGATCCAGCGGTGCCGGCAGGCGGGGACGCGGGTCGCGGCAGGAGGGCCATACATCACGAGCTGTCACGAGTCGATTGAGGGCGTGGACTACGCGATTCTGGGTGAAGCGGAGGAGACGTTCCCCGAGTTCCTCACCGACTTTGCCGCAGGTACTCCGCGGCCGGTGTACACCTGCCAGACCCGGCCCCCGTTGGCCGCCACGCCCATCCCGCGCTTCGACCTTCTGAAGCTGCGCTACTACGATACCCTGCCCGTGCAGTTTTCCCGCGGTTGTCCCTTTGACTGCGAGTTCTGCGACATTGTTCATCTCTTCGGGCATCGGGTCCGGACCAAGTCACCGGAGCAGTTCATTGCGGAGCTGGATGCCGCGCTGGCGACCGGTTTCAACGGATCGGTCTTCGTCGTGGACGATAACTTCATCGGCAATCGACGAGCGGTGAAGAGCCTGTTGCGAGCCGTGGCCGCATGGCAGGATGAGCATGGTCACCCGTTCAACCTCTCAACGGAGGCGAGTATCGATCTGGCCTCCGACGATGAATTGCTGGATCTCATGGTGGCAGCAGGGTTCAGGATGGTCTTTGTCGGCCTGGAAACACCGGAATTGGAGTCACTGGCGGCGGTCGGGAAGCTTCAGAACCTGCAGACCGATGTCGCGGCGAGTGTGCGAAAGATCCAAGAGCGGGGAATTGAGGTGACCGGCGGGTTCATCATCGGATTTGACTCCGACACGCCGGAGATCTTCGATCTTCAAATCGATTTTGTGCAGGAGCTCGCAATCCCAACCGCAATGGTGGGGCTGCTCATGGCGCTCCCGCATACCAGGCTCTACGATCGACTGGAACGGGAGGGCCGGATCCTCTCCTTGGCCACTGGGAACAACACCCACAATTCCGCGCTCAACTTCCGCCCGAAGATGCCCCGCGAAATGCTGGAAACCGGATACTACCGGGTGCTCGAGACCATCTACGCGCCGCGTCACTACTTCAGCCGCTGTCTGGAAGTGCTGAACCGGTATCCGCGAGCGAAGAAGGCACGGCAGCTCAAGAAGCGGATTGCGTGGCGGGAAGTCCTCGGCGCGGTGAGTTCGTTGGCTCGGCAGATCTTCTCGCGCTATGGAATTGCCTACATCAGTTACATGATTCGCGCGCTGCGACGGCGTCCCGACCTTGCTGTGAGCATCGTGACGATGTCCATCCAGGGGCACCACTACTTCACGATTACGCGGCGGGTCCTGAATCTGCGTCGCCGGGAGCTCAGGGCGGCGGTCCGGCTCGCAACAGGAATCCCCGCGCGTGATAGAATGGGCCGGCTCATTCCCGAGCCAACCACTGCAAACTGAAGGAGCGAGCAATGGATTCCATACCGTCGGCCGCGGCCCAGATCCTGATCATGGTCATACCAATCGTCGGGATCTTCATGGGAAGCGTCGTCGTTTTTTTCTACCTGCTCTGGCGACACAAGCAGAACATGATGATGATAGAGAAGGGTATGCGTCCGCCAGGCACGTTTGACCTGCTGTCGTTCAGCCTGGTCGGCGGGCTGGTCACGGCCGGAGTCGGGCTTATTCTCTCGGTGTTCTTTGCCCTTACCGACGGCGCCGTCTATAGCGTGCTGGGCGGACTCATTCCTCTGGCGGTAGGAGTGAGCCTGCTCGTCTACTACCTGCTGCGGCACAATGAGCCGCGATGATGACGCTGCGGCAGCTGAGCGCGTGATGGCCGGTGACGTTGAAGCGTTCGCCGGGATCGTGCGGCGAAACCAACATCGGCTCGTTGCGTTCGGCCGTCGCTTCTTCCGGAACAAGGCGGACATCGAAGACTTCGTGCAGGAGGTGTTCTTGCAGGCGTTCAGGAGACTCAACACCTATCGGGGAGAATCGCGCTTCTCCTCCTGGTTACTGAGCATTGCCTATCACCTCGCGGTCCGTCAAATGCGCCGGACCCCGGACTACAGCTCACTTGAAATTGAAGAAATCACCGATACCCGGCACAACCCGGAGCAGATCACGCTCCGTTGTGAGACAGGAAGGATCATCGTTGAAGCAATGCGCTCGCTCCCGGATAAATTCGCGACCTGCCTGGATCTCTTTTTCTTCTTCGGACAGACCTACGCTGAAATCAGTGCAACAACAGGCCATCCGGTGAACACCGTTCGCTCGCACATTCGTCGCGCGAAGGAGATGCTCCGGCTCTCCCTGTCCGACGACCTCTCGGAGGAGTGTTATGGATTGTCGTGATGTGACCGAATTCATACTCTCCATGGACAACTCGGAGGACCTTCCGACCGAGGTGGAACAGCATCTGTGCGGTTGTCCCCGGTGCAGCCGGGAGTTCGAACAACTGGCGAGGGCCGTGGGGTCATTGCGCATCGAGAGCGTTGATCTTGCAGATCCTGCCCTGACCGAACGAGTCATGCTCGCTGTGAGGAGCGAGACGCCGGGCGTCGATGCGGCGCCTGCGGACGAGCAGCCGACCTCTTTGCGAAACTGGATCATCGTGGGCACGATTATTCTCGGTGGACTCTTCGGCCTGCGATTCAGTGACGTCATGAACTGGTTGCGTCACTCCTTTGGCCCGGCCATCGACGTGGCGATGAGTCTGATCCTCGGCCTGTTCCTGACCGGCTATATCTGCATGCTCGTGGCGTCCAATCTGGGTCGCGTGCTCAGGGTGTTCCGGCTGAGGTAGCGGGCTTGTCTTGCCTTTGCATCTCCGAATCTCTATATTCTGCGCCTAAAGCCCGAGAATTGAGTCGATTGCGGTCGACTCCAGCCGAACGAATCGTTACGATCCCAACCATAGTGCAGCTCGACTCAATCGATTCGTACGTGAAGGAAAGAAAATGGCTATCGACATCAGCCAGATGCGAAATATCGGGATCAGTGCCCACATTGATTCCGGCAAGACGACACTGACAGAACGGGTTCTCTTCTATTGCGAGAAAATCCACGCGATTCACGAGGTCCGCGGGAAGGACGGCGTTGGAGCAACGATGGATTCCATGGAGCTCGAGCGCGAGCGTGGGATTACCATTACCAGTGCATCCACCAATGTTACGTGGAAAGACCACCCGATCAATATCATCGACACTCCGGGACACGTCGACTTCACGATTGAGGTTGAGCGATCACTGCGCGTCCTTGACGGCGCCGTCCTTGTTCCCTGTGCGGTGGGCGGGGTTCAGAGCCAGAGCATCACCGTTGACCGGCAGTTGAATCGATACAAGGTCCCCTTCCTGGCTTTCATCAACAAGGCGGATCGCACCGGTGCAAGCCCGCTGAAGGTACGGACGCAGCTTCGTGAGAAACTCGGCCACAACGCCGTGATGATGCAGCTTCCGATTGGTCTCGAGGATGAGTTTGAGGGGCTGATTGATCTGATCACGATGAAGGCAATCTACTTCGACGGCGACAACGGCGAGCGAATTCGCAACGAGGAGATCCCGGCCAACATGGTTGCCGATGCCGAAAAGTACCGCGAAGAACTCATTGACGCGGTGAGCATGTTCAGTGATGAACTTGCGGAGGCGTTTCTTGAGGGCGGCGAGGTCACCGAGGATCAGATCCACGACGCGGTCCGGGCAGGTGTTCTGGGACGCGAGTTCACGCCCGTATTCATCGGGAGTGCCTATAAGAACAAGGGAGTCCAGACGCTTCTTGACTCCGTCATCCGTTACCTGCCCGCGCCTCCCGAGGTTACCAACACGGCACTGGACCTGGAGAACGACGAGGCGACGGTTGATCTCTCCTCCGATAACGACGCGAAGACCGTTGCGTTGGCTTTCAAACTGGAGGACACCAACTACGGTCAGCTGACCTACATCCGGATCTATCAGGGCACGGTGAAAAAGGGTGCCGAGCTCTTCAACACGCGCAGCAGGAGGCGCTTCAAGGTGGGGCGCCTGATCCGTATGCACGCCAACCACATGGAAGACATCACTGAAGCGTCGGCCGGAGACATCGTAGCGCTCTTCGGGATTGATTGCGCGTCCGGTGACACCTTCGCACACCCGGACCTCAACTATTCCATGACGAGTATGTTCGTTCCGAATCCGGTCATCAGCCTCGCCCTCAATCCCATGGACAAGAAGTCGTCGGACAACATGGGGAAGGCTCTCAATCGATTCACCAAGGAAGACCCGACCTTCAGGACCCATGTGGACCCTGAAAGCCAGGAGACGATTATCCAGGGAATGGGCGAACTTCACCTGGAGGTCTACGTGGAACGAATGCGCAGGGAGTACAGCGCCGAGGTTGAGACCGGTATGCCGCAGGTGGCCTATCGGGAAACAATCACCTCACGGGGCGATTTTAACTACATCCATAAGAAACAGACCGGTGGCTCAGGCCAGTTCGGCCGGGTTGCCGGGTACATTGAGCCGTTTGAGGACGGCGACTACGAGTTCGTGGATGCGATCAAGGGCGGCGTGATTCCCAAAGACTACATCCCAAGCGTGAACAAGGGTTTCCGGATGGCCATGGAGAAGGGGCCGATGATCGGCTTCCCCATAGTCGGTGTTCGGGCCGTAATCAATGACGGCAGCACCCATCCGGTGGACTCCTCGGACATGGCGTTCCAGGCCGCGGCAATCGGCGCGTTTCGCGAAGCATATCGGAAGTCCAAACCGAGGGTCCTTGAGCCTATAATGAAGGTAGTGGTGGAAGGACCAACGGAGTTTCAGGGAAGTGCGTTTGCCAGTATCAACCAGCGGCGAGGTATCATTCTGAGTTCCAGCGAGGATGGCACGTTCAGCGTCATCGAGGCCGAGGTCCCGTTGAGTGAGATGTTCGGGTACTCCACCGTGCTGCGGAGTCTCACGCAGGGAAAATCAGAGTTCAGCATGGAGTTTCTCAAGTATCGCCGGGTCCCCCAGAGCATTGCGGAGGATCTGCAAACAAAATACCAGGAAGAACGGAAGGCCCAGGCGGCTCGGGCTTAGGGGGTGTGACATGGTTCGGAAAGAACTGATTGAAAGGAGTCCGCTGCGGATACTCGAGAAGAGCATTCATGGCGGAGTCGGGGTTGGGAATATCGGTGTGATCGCGTCCCGGAAGGGGACCGGCAAGACGGCGTGCCTGGTCCACATAGCCACCGACCAATTGCTTCAGGAGAAACACATCATTCATGTGAGTTTCTCAGGGCGCACCGACCACATCATCAATTGGTACGAAGATATTTTCGCCGAGATTGCCCGCAAACGCGAACTTGAAGACGCTATGGACGTTCACGACGAGATCATCAAGCGCCGCGTGGTCATGAACTTCAGTCAGGACGGGATTACTGCCAAGCAGTTTCTGGGGAGCCTTCGTGCCATGATTAACGATGGGAACTTCGCTGCCAAGACCATCGTCATTGACGGTTACGACTTTGAGAAGGGAGAGCCCGAGTCCCTGGTCGCAATCAAGAGATTCGCCGAGGAACTGGGCCTCACCATTTGGTTCAGTGCTTCAACTCATCGTGAGGACCCCCGAACGAATGAGGAAGGCGTACCGCTGCTGCTCTGTCCTTACGTCGATTTCATTGCGGTGATCATCACCATGCAGCCCACCGAGCATCTCATCAAGCTCAACCTGATCAAGGATCATGAACGCTACGTTCACGAGGACCTGCACCTCATGCTGGATCCGAAGAGTCTGTTGATTGCCCGGGAGGCCTGATCAATGAAATACGTGATCATCGGCGGTGTTGCCGGCGGGGCAACGACAGCGGCGCGCCTGCGGCGAATTGATGAGCACGGCGAGATCATCATCTTTGAGCGTGGCAAACACATCTCCTACGCGAATTGTGGTCTGCCGTACTATATCGGGGGAACGATCGAAGATCGGGAACACCTCTTTGTGCAGACCCCCGAGGAATTCCGAGCGACCCTGAACATTGACGTGAGGGTGCGAACCGAGGTCGTCCGCATCAATCGTGATGAACAGACGGTCACGGTGAAGAACCTTGAGAGTGGGGAAGGGTCGGACGAATCGTACGACAAACTCGTTCTCTCGCCCGGCGCGGAGCCGGTGAAGCCCCCGATTCCAGGGATCAACTCTCCCGGAATATTCACCCTCCGTTCGGTGCCCGAAACCGACGCAATCAAGGAGTTCGTGGATACCCGCAAACCTCGCCGTGCGGTCATTGTCGGGGCAGGTTTCATCGGTCTGGAAATGGCGGAG
>DAOWMR010000360.1 GCA_030642995.1 Spirochaetales bacterium | reverse complement strand
GGTCGTTGCTCAGCACGGACGAAGAATGGCTTCTCGTGCGGTCGGTCGCCGACTACCCTTCGATTGTCAGCCAGGCTGCGGCGGAACTGAATCCATCTCTGCTCACATCGTTTCTCTACAACATGGCTCGGACCTACAGCAGTTACTATCACGATCACCCGATCCTCACCGCAGAGGACCCGGCGGTACGCACCGCCCGGCTCCACTTGACTGCAGCTGTGCTCGTGGTTCTCAAGGCCGGCATCAATCTGCTGAACATCCCCTTCCTCGAAGTCATGTAGCACCGGCCGTGCAGGCTGGGGGATCGGGCGGGACTACATGAGAGTTCTTGTCTCTCTGATGGGCCATACTGACACATGTACTACCAGAATGTAGGAAATGGCGAAATGACACCTACCGATCGGTAGCACTTGACCTCTGTGTCGAGAGTTTGTAATAATTATCACGAACGATCGATATTTATGCGCCGGATGGTGCCGGCGGTTTGGCGGGGAGACGAAGGATGACTTCACGGCCCACGAAAACCGGGCTCTACGACCCTCAATTCGAGCATGACTCCTGCGGAGTCGGCTTCGTTGCACATATCAAGGGCGTTCCGAGTCGCAGCATCATTGATTCGGCAGAGGAAATTCTTCTCAACATGGCCCATCGCGGTGCGGTTGGAAGCGAGAAGAACAGCGGTGACGGGGCCGGAATACTGACCGCATTGCCGCAGGACTTCCTCGAGAAGGTGGCGCGTGAGGATCTGGGTATCCAATTGCCTCCGCGCGGTTTCTACTCGGCAGGTATCGTGTTCCTCCCCACCGACGACACCGATCGGTACAGCTGCAAAGGCGAAGTTGAACGGATAATCATCGACGAGCATCAGCGCCTGCTAGGTTGGCGCGTCGTGCCACGGGACAACTCCTCAATCGGGCCAAGCGCGCTCGCGGCCGAACCTGCCATGGAGCAACTGTTTGTCGGCGCCGGCGAGGGTGTTGACTCCGAGGAGTTTGAACGTGCCCTCTACGTGATTCGCAAGCGAGCTACCCATGCGCTCCACGGTTGCGGGAACGATAGGCAGAGCGCCTTCTATATCTGCAGTCTCTCGGTCAGGGCGATTGTGTACAAAGGCATGCTCACGCCCGAGCAGCTCTTTGGCTACTTCGCCGATCTCCGCGACGATGAGTTCAAGAGTCACCTCGCAATGATTCACTCGCGGTTCAGCACCAACACGTTTCCGAGCTGGGACCGAGCTCAACCGCTTCGGTTCATGTGTCACAACGGGGAGATCAACACGCTCCGGGGCAACGTGAACAAGATGCTGGCGCGTCAGGGAACGCTTCAGAGCGATTTGTTTGGTGATGATCTGAAGAAGACCTTCCCGGCGATCGAGCCGGACGGGTCGGACTCGGGCAACTTCGACAACGTGCTGGAACTGTTGCTGATGACCGGGCGGGAGCTGCCGGAGGCGGTCATGATGATGGTTCCCGAGGCATGGCAGAAGCACAAGCATATGCCGGATGCCGGCAGCGCGATGTACGAGTTCATGAGCCTGCAGATGGAACCCTGGGACGGTCCGGCCTCAATCGTGTTCACCGACGGCCGAGTGATTGGCGCGGTTCTGGACAGAAACGGCCTGCGCCCGAGCCGCTACTACGTGACCGGCGACGATATCGTTGTTATGGCCAGTGAGGTGGGCGTTCTGGACGTGGATCCGGAGAAGATCGTGGCCAAGAATCGATTAAAACCCGGGCGCATGTTTCTTGTGGATTTCGAGAAGGGAGAGATCCTGAACGACACCGAGCTGAAGAACGGCATAGCATCGCGTTATCCGTATCGGCAGTGGCTCAACGAGCAACGGATAACTCTGGATGATCTGCCCGAGCCCTTCGGCGCCGTTGCCCCCGGTGAAACGCTTATCCCCGACCTGAAGATGTTCGGCTACACGCGGGAGCACCTCAGCCTCATCCTCCGGCCCATGGTTGAAACCGGTCGGGAAGCGCTTGGCTCCATGGGCGAAGACACTCCGCTTGCATGCCTGAGCGAGAGACCGCGCATGCTCTACGACTACTTCAAACAGCTCTTCGCGCAGGTGACCAACCCCCCCATCGACAGCATCCGGGAAGAGATCATCATGAGTCTGTCCACCTACATTGGTCCGGAACGGAACTTGCTGAACGTCAGTGCGGACCACGCGCGCCGGCTGCTGCTCGAACAACCGGTTCTTTCCAATAGAGAGCTGGCGAAGCTGAAGCAGATCAACTACCTCGGTTGGCGTTCGGTCACAATCGATATCACCTATCAAGCCGGGGCAGGTGAAGCCGGGCTGCTTGCAGGACTCGGAAGAATCGCGGAGGAGGCCGAGCAGGCCATTGACGATGGTTTCAGCCTGGTCGTTCTCTCAGATCGCGCCGCGGGTTCCACCCGCATACCAATATCCGCTCTCCTTGCGGTGGGGACCGTTCAGCATCACCTCGTCCGAAGGCAAAAACGCACTCAGGTAGGCATGGTGGTGGAGAGCGGAGAGCCGCGAGAGATCCACCACTTCTGTATGCTGGTCGGCTACGGCGCGGATGCCGTGAACCCATATCTGGCGTTCGACGTGATACGAAAGATGCAGGATGACGGCGACCTGGATGCGTCCCTGACCGGCGAAGCCATCCGCGCCCGATATCTCCACGCAGTTGCGTACGGAATGCGAAAGGTATTCGGGAAGATGGGCATCAGCACACTGGAAAGCTACAAGGGTGCCCAGGTTTTCGAAACTGTAGGTCTCTCGGACAACGTTATCGAACGCGCTTTCACCGGCACGCCGAGCCGTATCGGCGGTGCTGGTTTCGGCGAACTCGCAGAAGAAGCCGTGCGGCGTCACGCGCGGGGTTTTCCTCCCGAGCCGAGGATCGCAAAAGTTGATCTCATCAATCCGGGGTACTACCAGTGGCGTTCCGGTGGCGAGAAGCACATGTGGGATCCCGAGAGTATCGCGCTGCTGCAGCATGCCGCCATGTTCGGCGACGGAGACGCCTACCGGGAGTTTGCCGACCGGCAGCATGACCGAAGTCGCAACCAGGCGACGCTTCGTGGACTTCTCAAGTTCAAGGCCAGTCGTTCCGTTCCGCTTGATGAGGTGGAGCCTGCGTCCGAAATAGTCAAGCGCTTTGCGACCGGGGCAATGAGCTTCGGTTCCATCAGCCAGGAAGCGCACGAGGCACTCGCCATTGCGATGAACCGGCTGGGCGGGAAGAGCAACACCGGAGAGGGTGGCGAGCTGCGCGACCGCTACCGCAAGCTGCCGAACGGTGACTCCAAACGGAGCGCAATCAAACAAGTCGCTTCGGGGCGATTCGGTGTGACGATTGAGTACCTGACCCAGGCCGATGAGTTGCAGATCAAGATGGCCCAGGGGGCGAAGCCTGGTGAAGGTGGGGAGTTGCCCGGCCACAAAGTCTCCGAGATCATCGCGAAGACCCGCTACTCGACGCCGGGAGTCGGACTGATCAGCCCACCACCGCACCACGATATCTATTCGATTGAAGATCTTGCACAGCTCATCTTTGACCTGAAGAACGCCAATCCGTCCGC
>DAOWMR010000433.1 GCA_030642995.1 Spirochaetales bacterium | reverse complement strand
GAGCAGATGGCTGCCTGGGGCCAGTTTCCCGGGCAGGCTGCGCTGCCTGATGATTCCAGGTTCTTTTTCACCATGTCCGCCGGCGCCGTTCTGGGATTCAACGGATTGTTGGGTTTCGTGGAACCGACCAATGCCGCCTTCGATGTATTGAACGTCTATGAACTCGTCCAGACGATTGTCGAAGGAAGCGAAAAGGCCAACAACCTGATAACAGGCGTCCAGGGCTTCTTTCCCTATCCAATTGCCCGAAGCGCTCTCGGTTTCCGGCTCCCGGCAGGGTTTGAGGCTATGGTGGATTTTGCTATCTTCCCGCAGTTTCTTGCCGGCGCGGCAACCAATCTCGTGGCTGCGGTGCCGCCATTCGAGATGAACGCCCTCCACGTTGGCACTCGCGTTCGAAAGGCCCTGCTTCAGGACGCCCCGGGGATTCCGGCCGTGTCCATTGGGGTCGGCTACAGTTATACCGGCTTCAACCTCGGCTACGATCTCACCGAGGTCGGCACCGTTGATACGGCAATAGGTGAACTCAACCTGGCCGGAGAGCTCTACCTCCAGAGTCGAATCAACTCATTCGGTCTTGATCTGCATGTCTCCAAGCAACTCGGTTTCTTCGTGCCCTTCATCGGTATATCGCCATACTACCAATTCGCGGGCTTCTCCGGCGGGGTTGGAACAACCCCCGGCGATTTCAAGGCGTATGTCGATTTCGACGGCGGCAGCAATGATGAGGACATCCCCTACAACGGCGATCCACCGGCGACGACCCTTACCGACAACGATCTGAGTTTCGTCGTCTTCGGCGGCTTCGACCTCGTGTTCGGCAATCTCGTGCTCCAGGTGCACGGGTCGTACAACGTGGGAGAAGCCTGGCCCGCCGTGACCATCGGCACCCGCTGGCAGTAACGGTTTGGCGCTCAAATACGACGTGATCCTCATTGACGCAGACGATACACTGTTCGATTTTCATCAGGCCGAGTACTACGCGCTGGAACGAACCTTTGCCGATCATGGTCTGGCAGTTCCGATTGATGCCATCATGAACGATTTCAGGGAGATCAATGCCGTCGTCTGGCGCGAGTACGAGACCGGTCAATCGACGCCGGAGATCATCCGCACCAAGCGATTCGTGCAACTGCTGCAGCGTCTCAATCTGAACACCGACCATCAGATCGATCCTCGGACCGATCCTCGGTCGGTTAGTGATCGCTACATAGAGCATCTATCGGAAGCCGCGTTCCTCGTTGACGGCGCGCTTGAGTTCCTGGAGCAACTTCAAGGAACGGCGCCGCTGGTCATGCTGACCAACGGGCTTTCGAGTGTTCAGCGCCCGCGCTTCGCGAAAGCTGATATGGGCCGCTATTTCCACGACATTGTAATCAGCGAAGAGGTTGGCGTGCAGAAGCCGGACCCCGAGGTGTTCCGGATCGCTCTCGCCCGCGCGGCCGGCGTATGCACGGCGCCCGCAGGCGTGAGGCCGGATCGGGCAATCATGATCGGCGACAATCTCCACTCGGACATCGGGGGCGCGCTGGCCGTCGGACTCGATGCATGCTGGGTCAACATTCGGGGTCGTTCAAACGACCGCGACGTCAGACCAACCTACACCGTCACATCGCTACAGGAGATCCCGACCATCCTGGGACTCTAGACAATCCAGACAGTTTCGTCTCGCAAGACCCGGGCAAACCGCGAGTCCGCAGTCGCCAAATCGGCCCGTTCTTCCTCCGTATACACCAGGAGGTCTGCGGGCACCGGTAGATGAGTCGTATCGAACGTTACGGAACGTTTTTCAAAGGCGAGTTCATCACCAGTGACGGTGACAACGATGTCAATGTCGCTCCCGACCCCCGCGTCACCGCGAGCGTATGAACCAAAGTAGCCGCCGCGGACGATCCGACCCGTTCTTGACAATTGGTGCAGCCAATTCGTGACTGCCCGAGTCACCTCACTCTTGGTCGGCCATTTGAGAACTGACGAACTCAATGATCTCACCGGCATATCTGATTGCCTCGCTGCTCTGGAGGTGCCCGTAGTGCTGAAACGGCGGACCCTCGGGATGGCCGTTCGGGTATCGAGTGGGAACGTAGAAGTTGTCCAGTACGCGACCCTGGTCGACGATTTCCGGTCCGGCCGGTTCGGGTAACTCGGACAGAAGCCGCGCCACGGAATGCCCCCAGGCTTCCTGGCCCCTCTTCAAGTGCAGTGCCTTGACCGCTAACTCGGCAGCCTGTTGCGCTGCAAAGCATGCCCACTCGTGTCGATCATCAGCCTGAGAAGCTTCTGCCTGCTCAAGATTGCGAAGAGCCTGATTGAACCAGTCTCCCGATCGATCACTCACAAAACCAGCTTACCACATACTTCGGACATAAAAAAACCCGGGCCGTGCAGGAGGATACACACGACCCGGAACCCTAGAAACGGAACTTCAAGTGACGTTCAATCAGATGTCGTCAATATCCACCGAGGCGATGCCGGTCTCGCCGGAAATCAAGACTACGCCCGTACTGTCGTCCAGGAAGAGACCGGTCGGCGCGGTAACAATTCCTGCGTAGATTGGCAGCATCCTGTAGGGCGCGCCTCCGGTTGACGACACGATCAGGAAGTGATCGGTCAGGATTGCGTGGTAGGTGGATCCAATTACCATGTCTTTGACGGTTCGTCCGAGTGATTCGGTCACGAGGTTGGAGTACGGGATCGTGGCCAAGCCCAGGTCAGCCTTCTCCACGCTGACGACACCTCTGTTGGT
>DAOWMR010000029.1 GCA_030642995.1 Spirochaetales bacterium | reverse complement strand
GGATATTGCAATGGGTGGCTCCACGAACACGGTGCTCCACTTGCTCGCTGCTGCCCGGGAGGCCGAGATCAATTTCACGATGGCCGACATTGATGAGATCTCTCGGTGCGTGCCGTGCGTTTGCAAGGTTGCGCCCTCGAGCGCGTACCATGTGGAAGATGTCAATCGTGCGGGCGGCGTGCTCTCCATCATGGCCGAGTTGGACAAGGGAGGGCTCCTGGATAGCTCGGTCAAGCGTGCCGACGGGCTCTCGCTCGCCGAGGCGCTTGACCGATACGCGATGGGCAACTCCGTTTCGCCGGAGGCCGAGGCATTGTGGCGGTCTGCCCCCGGGGGGAAGCCCAGTCAGGTCATGGGCTCACAGTCCGGCTCCTACCGTGAACTCGACGCCAACCGCTCGGAAGGCTGCATCCGGGACATCGAGCATGCTTATACTCCTGAAGGTGGCCTCTGTGTTCTGTTTGGCAATATCGCCGAGCGTGGGGCAGTTGTGAAAACCGCAGGCGTAGACGAAGCACGGTTCACCTTCAACGGTCCGGCCAAGGTCTACGAGAGCCAAGAGGACGCCTGCCAGGGGATCCTTGACGGATCGGTGGCAGCCGGCGACGTGGTAGTCATCCGTTACGAAGGGCCAAGGGGTGGACCGGGCATGCAGGAAATGCTTTACCCGACGAGCTACCTCAAAGCCCGGCACCTCGGCAAGGAGTGTGCTCTCATCACCGACGGGCGGTTCTCGGGTGGCACCTCAGGACTGGCCGTTGGTCACATCTCGCCGGAGGCCGCGGCCGGCGGGGCCATAGCCCTCATTGAGGATGGCGACGAGATCTTCATTGATATACCGTCGCGGACCCTGGAACTCAAGGTAGATGACGCCGAGCTTGCTCGACGCAAGACGGCACAGGAGGCACGGGGACTCCGTGCCCACACGCCCCGGAACCGGGAGCGCAAGGTGAGCGCGGCTCTCAAGGCGTACGCGATTTTCGCGAGCTCGGCGGATAACGGGGCGGTGCGTGTGCTTCCGGAAGCTTCTACTCCAGCGTCTTGAAAAAGATCGCCGCGAGGAATCCGAGCAGGGTTGAGATTCCGGTTACCGCACCGCCTTTCTGGAACGCCTCCGGTAGCATCGTCTCCGCGATCATGGTGAGCATGGCGCCGGCTGCGATACCTTCGACAAGGGCGAAGAGAGAGGGTGACGCTTCCGTGAAGAAGATGTTCCCGAGCACGGCGCCAATCCCGGTGAACACCAGAAGTGATGTCCACATGATGAGGATTCTGGTGTAGCTGTAGTTCGCCTGTCGCATGGATGCCGAGCTTGACAGTGCCTCCGGAAAGTTGGAGAGAAACAATCCAGCAATGAGCGAGAAGCTTACGCTTGAGTGAACGAGGCTCGCCCCAATAACGAGGGATTCCGGGATGCCGTCCAGGAGGATCCCGAGCCAGATCGCCATTGGCGCCCCTGAATGCTCGCGAGCGGCCTCGCGGATCTCAGTGGCGGTGGGAAGAAGAAGTTCTACGTCCACCGTCCGTCGGGCCTTCCTGAACCAGCGGTCAGCCTCATCTTCCGCTATGACACGCTGCTCCTTGAGATTTGCGATGCGTTCCGTCGCCAATTTGCTCACGGCCTCCGCGAGATGTGGAGATGTGGCCAACGCACGGTCAAAGTCCTCCTTGAGGACAATCCATATCCGACAGTCGGTCTGTGCAACGGCAGTGGCGGACCGCGGCTCGCCGGTCACCAGAGCCATTTCTCCAAGTAGATCCCCCTCCGCCAGCGTGGCAATCCGACGGCCCGACTCACCGGTTGAGATCTCGATGTTCCCTTCCTCGACGATGAAGAGGCTATCACCCGGATCTCCCTGACGGATAATCGTGGCTCCCGCCGGGAACCGCCGACTGTCGATGGACGGCACGAGAGCGGCAATCTCGTCCGGCGGCAACTGATTGAAGAACGGGGTCTCACTCAGGCTTTTGAAGAGATCCTGAAGTTTCCTGGCCTTGAGACGTCGCAGGTAGCGGAAGGTTGTTGCAGACTTGCGGAGAAATCCGCCCTTCTTGTTGACAAGCTGGTCCAGCGAAACGAAGAGCAGACCGCCGAGCACGGCCCCACCGGCAAGTGCGTAGAACTCACCCTCCTCCAGGGCTCCTGCAACAAGATCAATGGTCAAAGCCGATAGAAGCGCGCCGGCGCCAAAAGCCATGAGAGCGGCAATAGCACGATCACTCGGGACCCAGAAGCGTGCCACGATTGCGCCGAGGGGAAGGGACACCGCACTGATCAGGCCAAAGATGAGAGCCTCAGTAAGTGGTCCGGTTCCCATAGCTCCGCCGTTCCCCCGTTATCTACTATAGGGTCACCGAGGGGCGGCACGCAAGAGAGTCCGGTACGTCGGGGTTTGCCGGCATGGTGACTAGAGGATGTGTTCCAGAAAGCGCTTCGTTCGATCCTGCACAGGCGACTCGAAAAACTGGATTGGCGGGCCAATCTCAACAATCTCGCCCTCATCCATGAATACCACGCGATCCGCCGCGGCCTTTGCAAATCCCATCTCGTGACTTACCACTACCATTGTCATCCCGTCGCGAGCGAGGTCCAGCATGACGTCCAGGACTTCTTTGATCATCTCAGGATCGAGTGCACTGGTCGGCTCATCGAAAAGCATGACCTTTGGTCCCATGGCGAGCGCACGGGCAATTGCGACCCGTTGCTGCTGACCGCCGGAGAGCTTGCCCGGATAGCTGTGTTCTTTGTCCGAGAGTCCCACCCGCTTCAGTAGTGCTCGCGCTTCGCGCTCCGCTTGTTCCTTTGGAGTGCCCTTTACGGTCATGGGCCCCAGCATGATGTTGCGGCAGGCCGTCAGATGCGGAAACAAATTGAAACTCTGAAACACCATCCCCACCTCTTCACGGATCTTCCGAATGTCCGTGTCAGGGCCGGTCACGTGGTCCTCGTCAATCCAGATGTCTCCGGAGGTCAACGGTTCAAGTCGATTCACGGCTCGAAGCATCGTGCTCTTGCCGCTTCCAGACGGGCCAATCACGAGCACGACTTCTCCGGCTAGTATCTCAAAACTGACGCCGCGGAGAGCCTGGACAGATCCGAAATCCTTGTAGGCGTCCACAACACGGACGCGTGGTAACTGTTCACCCATGGTGCGGTTCCATCATGATCGATCCTGCCTCGTGAGCCTTTCTTCCATCTTTGCCACAAGCTTTGAAAGAAAGAGTGTGAGTACGAGGTAGACGAGTGCAACGATCGTGTATGTCTCGAAGTATTCGAAGGTGCGCGAAGCGTATTCCCGCCCTCGGCGCAGGAGATCCGAGACAGCAAGGATTGAGACCAACGACGAGTCCTTCAGGAGGGCGATGAACTCGTTGCCCACCGGCGGCAGGATGATCCGGAAGGTTTGCGGGAGGATGACCTTACGGATTGCCTGACCCCGGCTCAAACCGAGAGCGAGTGCCGCTTCCATCTGCCCCTTTGGAATCGACTGAAGTCCAGCCCGGAAAATCTCCCCCATGTACGCCCCGTAGCAGAAGCTCATGGCAATGACTGCGGCAACAAGCCGGGGAACCCGCACGAACTGCCCCAGCGCGAAGTAGATGTAGAAGAGTTGAACGAGCAGCGGTATGCCGCGGACTACCTCCACGTAGATAGTCGCAATTCGATTGATGACCGGACTGCGCGAGATCCGCCCCAACCCGGTGAACAGCCCAATAATCAACGCAAAGATGATTGAGAGGACCGTAACCTGGAAGGTGCGGAGAATACCGTCAGGGATGAATTTGATGATCTCCCAGAAAGGATCGGGAGAAATGAGCGGCAGCGCCCCCAATAAAATGAGGGCGCCGAAAAAACTGATCCGCCAGGCGGAGAAAAGGGTCTTTTCCGCCCGGTCGGGTATCAGGGCGCCGTCACTGACGCCAATTGACCGCTTCTCGTTTACCTCAGCCACTTGTCCTCGAGCTGCGCCGGAATGTCGGATGCCAGAACCGCTGCGAGACCCTCGTTGATGAGATCAAGAAGCTCCGTGTTGCCCTTTTTCACTGCAATGCCGTAATACTCATCGGTGAATGCTTCGCCCACGATCTTCAGCGTGCCCCTGTACTCGTCATTCTGAAGGACGTAGTCCGCGGCGGTCGGTTTGTCCGCCACAACGCCGTCAATCTGGCCGTTGGCAAGCGCCGCGATTGCAAGCCCGAGCTCGTCAAAGGTGGCAAGTTCCACGCCGGCGGCATCGTCGATTGCGAACGCTCCGGTCGTGCCAATCTGCGCGCCGACCGTCTTACCGGCCATATCGTCCAGACCGTTCACTCCCGACATCGACTGCGCAACAATGAGAACCTGGCCCGCATTGATATAGGGATCGGAGAAGTCCATGGTGCCCTTGCGCTCTTCGGTAATGGTTACCGCTGATATGACTGCGTCGTATGCGTTGGTGGCGAGGCCGGCAAAAATGCCGTCCCACGCGGTGTTTGCAAACTCAACCTCAAACCCGGCTGCATCCGCGATTGCCTTCAGCAAATCAATGTCATAGCCGACGATTTCCTTGTCCGCGTTCAAGAACTCCATTGGCGGCCAGGTGGCGTCCGTTGCTACCAGGATCTTCAGCTGCCCTGAATCGTCCTCAGCCTCGCTGCCTGCGGCTGCAAAGACGCCCGCAACTACGACTACCGATAGCAATACGATCATTGCTCGTTTCATGCATATACTCCTTTTGATTTAGTGACTCACAAAACTAATATATATGCGTCAACCTTGCAATGCTATGCGAACGAAAATCGATGCACCTGTGCCGGCGAGACCCCAAAATGCTTTAATGCATCGTCCACAAGATGCTCGCGAATGACCAGGACAATCCGAAGGAGGTCGTCCTCGACCCGGAACGGATTGTCTACGGCCGGGGCGAGAAGCTCCGACACCGCCGGCTCCAGGCCGCCGCCGGACAGTTCCAGCGGTCCCACTTCGTCCACAATGATCCAGCGAGGCTGCGAACTGCTCTCCCACCCCGGATCGGTTGCCGCGCCAAGCAGACAACTCCGCGCCCAGGCAAATACGTCGGCGTTGAAGGTGTACCGTCGCACCGTCACCTTTGCGCTGCAGTTGGACACATCTTCCAAATTCCGAATCACGCCGCTTCCGATATGGAGAAGGTGGCGCCGACCATCCACGACCGGGGCAAGAATACCGTCGACATCGGAACGCTCATCACACCAGGATCGGAGCCGCGTAGTCTTGCCCGTTTGAACCGGGCCGGTGACGAGGTAGATTTTCGGGGACTCTGCGTTGATCATCTGTCCGGGGCTCCACGTAGGGTCCATGCTACCACGGCACATTCCTGAGGTCGAGGTCCACTGGCTGGTGTTGTGCTAAAATGGGCTCGGAGCGAGGAAGACCATATGAGTGACCTGATTCGTGAAAACCCGGGCGCCGGTACGAGGCCGCGCGTCGTGCTGGACACAGATACGTTCAATGAGATTGATGATCAGTTTGCGCTCGCCTACCTGCTTCGGGCGACAGATCAAATTGAAACGGAGGCGATCTACGCCGCGCCATTCTTCAACTCACGATCAGCCTCTCCGGGTGACGGTATGGAGAAGAGCTACAACGAGATTGGACGGCTCCTTTCGCTGCTTGGTCTCCCCGACCTTCCATCGTTCAGGGGCTCGGATCGATTTCTGAACGTGGTCGGATCCGGGCGCGCCAATCCGCAACCGAGCCCGGTCCAATCGGATGCCGCCCGCGACTTGATCAGTCAATCGAGGACCGCCACGCACTCGGACCGGCTCATCGTGATTGCGATCGGGGCGCTGACGAATACTGCATCCGCGATCCTCGCCGAGCCGGAGATCGTGGAACGGATGTCCGTTGTTTGGCTCGGAGGTCACTATCCCTTCTGGCCGCATCAGAATGAGTTCAATCTCACCGGTGATATTGCCGCAACTCGCGTCGTGTTCAATTCGGGGGTGCCGCTCTACGTAGTCCCATGCATGGGGGTTGCGTCACATCTTCTGACGACTCCAGACGAACTCGGCTCTCGCCTCGGCGGGGATGGGTTGTCTCAGTTCCTGCTGAGTCGATTTGTGGAGTACGGCTCCGGCAAGGATCCGGGCTGGTCAAAGGTGATATGGGACATTGCAGCGGTGGCCTGGTTGGTCATACCGGACGCGGTGAAGAGCTTTCCTCTCGCGACGCCCCGGGTTGCCGGGGACGGAGGCTACATTCACGACCCTCGGCGCCATCAGTGCCGTTTTGCGTACGAGTTGGACCGAGATGCCATATTCTCGGACATGTGCGCGCGACTCAGAGTCTGACAGCAGTGGGGGCCTTGGGGGCGCGCTGCCAAATCAGTTCTGCCGGTCCAGAACGGTACGGACCAGAGTCAGCAGTGCTTTGGGATGAAACGGTTTTGACAGCAACGCCACATCGTCGGGTAGAATTCCGGTCCGGGAGATTGCTTCGTCGGTGTATCCCGAAACAAAAATGACCCGCAGCTCGGGCATGTCGGCAAGTAGACGATCAGCGAGCTCCTTCCCGCTCATCGCCGGCATGATGACATCGGTGACCAAGAGATCGATACTTTCCGACTCGTCACCGAAAACGTCCAGAGCCTGGTGTCCGTTGGCCGCCTGAAGCACGGTGTAACCAGATTGCTCGAGGATTCCCGTGGTGAGCTTCCGCACGGTATCGTCATCTTCAACAAGGAGAATGGTCTCTGTTCCGGAAGGAGCCTCAGTGTTCGTGCGTGGACCGGTGAGCCGCTCGGAATCCACCTCCACCCGTGGCAGATAGACCTTGACAGTGGTTCCGTGACCCAACTCGCTATAGAGCCAGATGTACCCGTTGTGTTGCTTGACGATGCCATAGACCGTTGAGAGGCCCAGGCCCGTCCCTTCGCCGACTCCTTTGGTTGTGAAGAACGGCTCGAATGCGTGAGATCGCGTCCCCTCGCCCATCCCAATCCCATCATCACTGATAGTCACCATGCTGTACTCGCCGGGCCGGGCGCCCATGTGCCTGGCGCTATACTCACGATCAATCTCGAAGTTTGCGGTCTCAATGGTGATCTGCCCGCCGGAGGGCATAGCATCGCGCGCGTTGACCGCCAGGTTCATGATGATCTGATTCATCTGGCCGGGGTCAACCCTGATCCTACACAGGTCGTCGGCGAAAACCGTTCGAACGGCGATGTTCTCACCGACCAGTCGTCGGAGCATCGTCGTCATATCACCAACGACGGCATTCAGGTCAACAATCACCGGCCGGATCACTTGCTTCCGGCTGAACGTCAGAAGTTGGTGGGTAAGAAGCCCCGCCCTTTCGCCGGCCGCGGCTATCTGTTCTATGTCCAGACGTTTCGGATCTCCGTCGCTGAGTTTGTCCAGAACCAGTGCACTATAGCCATTGATCACCGTGAGCAGATTATTGAAATCATGGGCAACTCCGCCGGCAAGTTGTCCTATTGCCTCCAGACGCTGTGACTGGAGCAACTGATGTTCCAGGTCCTTCTTCTCGGTGATGTCTTCCTTGAATGCAATGAAGTGCGTGATCTCACCCTGCTCGTTTGTAATGGGTCCGATTGTGGCATCTTCCCAGTACAACTCGCCATTCTTCTTCTTGTTGTGAAACTCCCCGCTCCACGTCCCGCCGGAGGTGATGGTGGCCCATAGATCCTCGTACATCTCCGCAGGTTGCTCGCCGGACTTCAGGATCCGGGGGTTCTGCCCGAGGGCTTCCTGTTTGGTGTATCCGGAGATTGCGCAGAACTTGGCATTGACGTATTCAATTCCACCCTCGGGATCGGTGACAACGATGGCGACCGGGCTCTGTTCCACGGCGATTGAAAGATTGCGGTTCTCCGATTCCGTACGTTTCCTCTGGGTGATATCCACGACGTTGCCGAGGAAGTAGAGCGGATTGCCGTTGGTGTCCCGCACGAGGCTGGCGTCAAGCAATACCCACACTGCCTCGCCGTCTTTGCGCACATATTTCTTCTCCATCTGATAGGAATTGATTTCACCCCGACGGAGGCCGGCCTGCCGGCGTTTGTTCTCGGGAAGGCTTTCCGGATCGGTGATATCCCAGATGCTCATACCGACAAACTCGTCGCGCGTGTAGCCAAGCATGTCGCAGTACGCCTGATTGATGTCCACAATCCGATAGTCCAGCGACACCCTCGCGATACCGACGCTCGACGACTCGAACATGCTTCGGAACAGGGCGTCGCTTTCCTGGCGCGCTTGTTCAGCCTCCACACGCTCGGTGACGTCCAGCACGGCGAGCACAAGGCCTTCTACTTCACCCTGCTCGGTCTTGACCGGCACGAGACTCCAGTCCAGGTAGGTCGTTCCGTGTTCGGAGTGTTCGGCGTACTCGGACGCCTTTGCAGCCCCAGAGTACGGCCTCCTGCTCGTGACGACTTCCTCAAAGATGCGCTGGTTTTCGCGATTGGGATAGAGATCAAAGTGGTTCTTGCCCGGGAAGTACTCAGATGTCTGATCATCAGCCTCCGCATAGGCCCGGTTGACCTCAATGAAGTTGAACTGCGGGTCCAGATATGCAAACTGAATACGGGTGTTGTTGAACAGGGTTTTGAGAAGGGTGTTGGTCCGTTGGAGTGTTTTCTCCGTCTCCTTGAGTTCGTCGATGTTCTTCGCAGTCGACAGGGCATGGGGAATGCCGTCCAATTCAAATGTCCGTGCTGAAATCAACCAGCAAATCCGTTTCCCATCCTTCGTTTGAATTTCCCCTTCCATCCCCTGGACTTCGCCGCGTCTCTCCAATTCGGCAACGAATTTGGCCCGATTTTCCATCGACGCCCAGATGTTGGTTTCCCTTGCCAGGGCGCCGATGACCTCCTCACGAGAGTAGCCGGTCATCTCACAGAACGCGTCATTCGCGTCAACGATTTGCCCATCATCCATACGTGAGATGACGAACGCATCCGGACTCGTCCGGAACGTCAGCCTGAATAGCTCCTCACTCTTTTCGAGGGCGCCTTCGGCCAGATGCTGTTCCGTGACGTCTTGCGTTACGGAACCCAGCATATATCCTTTGTCGGTCTTGACCGAGAACACGCTGTGTATCTGGTGTCGCTGTCTTCCGTCCGGATGCTGGAGAACCTGTGTCGATTTCTTGTGCCCTTCAGGAATCTCACCGGTCCGCAGATACCCGCGAATTGTCTCCTCCAGTCGCGCCCGTAGCTCCTGAGTCTGAGCCTCCCTCGGTGTAGAACGATACTGCACGTCCCAGATTGGTCTGCCCAGGGCTTCTCCGGCCGGCACCCCTGTCATTGCCGCCAGACGCTTGTTCCACTCAATGATGACTCCGTCCTCGTCGGTGAGCGCAATGCCTTCGGAACACTGGTCAATGACGCTGCCGAGCGACTGTAGTCCAGCAATTAAGTCTGCTTTTGTTCGATTGTCGTCTTTCATGTTGCAGTAGCCAGTATAGTGTCTTGTACGTGCCCTCATGCAAGGGGCGGACTGGACAACTCGACCCTACGGGTGGAATACTCTCACCTATGAGAAACGCAGTAGCCAATCGGCAAGGAAATGGCTCCGCATATCGATTTGTCAGTCGGGCGGCAGCCTGTGGCGTGACAGTCCTCGTAGTCGTCGGTGTTCTCAGCTCGTGCGGTACTCTGCCCGTTCCTCAGAACCCTTCGGCCGAGGCTTTTGTAGCGGCTGAGCTTGCCTCGCTCGCGTCCGAGGGCGAGTTTGACTACTCAGTAGTGGATTTCTCAGAAGCCGACGAGACCGCCCGTACCATCACCGATTCCGGAATCCGATTTGAGTCCCTCACCGCAAACATCGGATTTGAGCTTGGCCGGCGGGTCGTCGGCGACGAGGCTCCGCCGGATGGTCGGTTTGTTGGCTCAACCGAACATCTGCGCCTCCTCGGAGCCGGCATGGTCCGGCTTCCATCATCGTCTACCGTACTGGGAATGCACGTGGTTCTGACTCAGAAGGAGGCGCTGCTGCACCGCTGGATTGTTGCCGGCACGGAGGCCCAGTTGCTGATAACGGGTATTGATCGCAACGGCCGGGAAACCGGGACTGTCAAGGCAATCCCCGCTATTTCTACGCCGGATTCCACCCGAGTCGCGGAGGACTGGACCTGGGTTGATCTCTCCATTCTTGGCGAGGTTGCCGGGCTTGAACTGACGTTTGAGAGCCCGTTGACGGATCTTCCGGTGATTCTCCTCGACAACCTCACCCTCAGTACCAACTTCAGTCCTGATATGGACTTCTTCACGATTGCGCTCCTGCCCTCCACGTCCACCTATATCGAAAGCTTCCCGGAAATACTCGATTCACAGGTACGCTATCTTGCCTCCACGCGGAGAGGGCGGGACGGCGAACCCATCGTCTTTGTATCTCACCTTGGCGGGATTGTGACCAATGGCGCAGAAGAGAGTGAATGGGAATCTGCCGACGCGACCATGCGCGTGCTCGACGGTGTCGTGCCTTACGGCATTGTTCCGGGAGTGAGCGACCTTGAAGATCCGGAAGACCCGCTTCTCGGTTCACCCTTCTATCTGCACTACTTCCCGGCCAATCGCCTTCAGGACGCCAACCGCCGGTCCGGCATGTCGGAAGACGGCTACAGCTCCTATCAGATCATCGATACACCCGTCGGGGAGGTCCTCACATTTCACCTCATGGTTGACTCACCGCCCCCGACCATTGAGTGGGCACAACAGATCATAGACGAGCACCGGGGCCTACCGACCATTGTGACAACCGCGACCTACCTTGATGTTCACGGTCAGGTGGTGGCTCGACACGCTTCTCCTCTCCTTCACGGCCCTGATGAGTCGTGGGAAGGCATCTCCGCACAAGCCCTCTGGGAGGAACTCTTCTGGCCCAACCCGCAGGTCTTCATGGTGGCGTGCGGAAACGGTTCAACCGAAACCCTCCAGATATCCTGGAACCGAGCAGAACTGCCCGTGATTGAGATGCTCACCGGCTATGCTGACCGGCGCGAAGCGGGCGAAGGATATTTGCGCCTGCTCCGCTTCTACCCGGGACGAAACGAGATGCAGGCCATCACATACTCACCGTGGCTGAACACCTACGAGCAGGATGCAGACAGCTATTTCCGTGTGCCGCTGGACATCGCGGGGAGGCTGGGGCTCTAGCCGGGCCCCCGCACTACATCCTGATACGATTTTCCTCGCGGCCTTCCAGATACGCCTTCAGATTCTCAATCGCGGTGTTGAGCAGTCTCTCGCGAGCCTCGTGGGTGGCCCAGGCAATGTGGGGAGTTATCTGACAGTTCGGGGCTGAAAGAAGCGGATTGGATTCCGACGGCGGCTCGGTGGAAAGCACATCCAGTCCGGCGCCGGCAATCTGTCCATCGTGCAACGCCCGGGCAAGGTCTTCATCCACGACGAGTTGTCCCCGACTGCAGTTGATGAGAAACGCCGACTTCTTCATGAGCTTCAGTGATCCGCCATTGATCATTCCCCGGTTATCCGGCGTCAGCGGGCAGTTCAAGCTGACGGCATCGGATTCGCGCAGAAGCTCCTCCGTCCCCACGAAACGAAAACCGGGCCATTCGGGCGGATTAGCCTGGCAGATATCGTGCGCCAGCACCTGCATTCCAAGCGCGTGAGCAAGATCGCCAACCCTTCGGCCAATTCGTCCGAGACCGACAATGCCCATGGTCTTGCCGGAGAGCTCAACCATCGGGTAGTTCCAGAAACAGAAATCGGGGCTGCGAGCCCAATCACCGCTACGCACCGCCGCGGCATGTTCGGAGACGTGGTGACAGAATCCAAGCAGGTGCGCTATGACCATCTGGGCTACCGAGTCGGTACCGTATGTGGGGATGTTGGTGATCGCAATCCCCTGGGATGCCGCGGTTGGCACGTCCACGACATCGTACCCGGTCGCAAGCACACCGATGTATTTCAGGGTTGGTAGCTGAGTGAGTGTTCCGGCGCCCAGCGGCGTCTTGTTCGTCAGGACGACCGGGGCATCACCAATTCGCGCAAGGACTTCCCCGGGTCCACCGGCACTCCGCTCGTACACCGTGATCTCGCCGAGGGATTCCAAGCCGGTCCAGGAGAGATCTCCCGGGCTCAGGGTGTGTCCGTCGAGTACTATGATTTTCATTCGTCACCTCCCCGCCCAGAACTCCTCGACCCGTGCAAGGGTCGACTCTACACCCACCTCACCATCAATTTGAATGACCGGGCAGGACAGTCTCGCGGTCCACTCGGCGTGTCGGGCATGGCTTCGCATCTCCAATCCCGCGGTATCGTACTTCCGTGACCACTCGATGAACCCCTCATAGATCTCATTCATGTCGCCACCGAGATCAATTCTTGCGCCAAACTCAGCTCGTTCGCGGGCACGCAGGCGATCCACTCGCACCTCCTCGGGCACGGTCAGCCAGATGACCAGATCAAAGCGCGGGATGAGCGGGTCTCCCCATCTATCCAGCGAGCCGGATATGATCCAGCGATCTGCGCCGGCACTCACCGGTCGGCCGGCGCCAGGTGATGCCGAATGGTCCAGTTCAGCTTCGAGCAATCGAATTCGCTCGGAGGGAGGGCGAATGGCCGTGAACGGCGGATCCGTTGGCTCCCAGAAGAAGTCGTCGGTGTCCAGGAGTCTGTGCCCGTATCGTTCGGCAATTGCGAGTCCGAGTGTCGTTGTACCGGAACCGGAGCCGCCGGTGATGTGGATGTGAGCCGGGAGCTTTGTCATAGCGGTATTATGACAGGATCAGTACGCTGATCGGATCAGTATTCTGATCCAATCAGCGACCCTGGGTCAACCAGGGCGGCACGAGCAGATCAGAATGACCCACTGTATCATTTGATCTCACCTCAACAGTGTACTCAACAAGTGTGACAGGCCGGTTCGCCGATCCTCACCACACGC
>DAOWMR010000108.1 GCA_030642995.1 Spirochaetales bacterium | reverse complement strand
ACGGCATGTACTGAAGGGAGCAAACATATTCCATCACGCCAGTATCGAACATGACCTCTGAACCGCCCCGGGCTTCCCGGAGACGGATTTATGTGAGTCCAGCTACCTCAGCTGGAGCTTCCACCTTATCATAGTACGCGGCCTCGAACTCAACCGGGGGGATATTCCCGATCGGTTCGAGGAGCCTCCGGTTGTTGAACCAGTCAATCCATTCCAAGGTCGCGTACTCCACCGATTCCAGATTCCTCCATGGTCCACGCCGGCGAATCACTTCAGTCTTGAACAGTCCGATCACCGACTCGGCCATCGCGTTGTCGTAGGAGTCACCCACGCTTCCGACCGATGGCTCTACACCGGCTTCAGACAGGCGCTGTGAATATCGGATCGAGAGATACTGACTTCCCCGATCACTATGATGGATCAACCGATCCTTTACCTCACGAGCCCACAGTGCTTGTTCCAGCGCGTCGAGAGTGAGCTCAGCACTCATCGATGAGGAGACGCGCCAACCCACGATCATCCTCGAGAACACGTCGATGACGAACGCTACGTAGACAAATCCCGGCCAGGTCGCCACGAAAGTGAAATCGGCTACCCACAGCTGGTTCGGACGACTCGCGGTGAACTCCCGCTTGACCAGATCCAGCGGGCGTGAGGCGTTCGGATCCGGGATCGTTGTTCTCGCTCTCCTGCCCCGTACGACTCCCTGGAGGCCCATGGAGTGCATTAGGCGCTCCACGGTGCATCTAGCCACCGGTATTCCTTCCCGGTTCAGCTCTCGCCACACCTTCCGCGCTCCGTAGACTTCGAAGTTCTTCTTCCAGACTCTCCGGATCTCCACACGCAGCACCTCATCGTGTCGCGCTCGGGGCGGCCGCCGGATCCAATCGGCCTCACGCGCTTTCGCCTCGTAGTAGGTCGACGGAGCAATCGGCAAGACCTTGCAGATTGACTCGACTCCGTAATCCTCACGCTCCTCGTCCATGAACTGAACCATCATCTCGGTCGGCGGTCGAGCTCCGCCTGTGCGAAATACGCCGACGCCTTACGAAGGATCTCGTTCGCCCGGCGCAGATCCCGGTTCTCCCGCTCAAGCTCCTTCATCTGCTGCCGTTCATTGCTGGTCAATCCGGCTCGCCGACCCCGATCAACCTCGGCCTGTCTGATCCATCGGCGCAACGTCTCATTTGTGCAGCCAATCTTCTCGGCAATCGAACTGATCGCCGCCCACTGTGACTCGTACTCGTCCTGATGCTCCAGCACGAGCCTCACCGCACGCTCACGAACCTCTGATGAATACCTTCCTTGTCTTCTCATAACACAATCCTCTCATAGGTTTGTGTCTCCGGGAAACCCGGGGCGGTTCAATGAACGTGAGAAACTTCACGAATTCCTCGGTAAGCCCGACCACGGCGAAGTGATATGGAAACGCGCCGTACCAATAGGTGAACCAGAATGGATTGATGTAGTATGCGAACCAGGTGGGAGTCACGCTCAGTCCGCCGGCGAGCACCATCAGCGCAATCACGTGTCCCGAGCGTTTGTCGCGCCAGTTCCGATCCATGCGATAGAGGATGACCAGCCAGAGAACCAGAGCTGGGAAGACGATTGCCATAGAGACTATCAGTGCCATGGTTCGATTCGCTCCCACAGTAGCATGCGCAACGTGAACGCTAAAGCCTGGCCGAGTCCTAAATCGACCATCCGTAGATCTCCTCAGGCACCCAGATTCGCTCGACCGTGAACTCCCGTGCCACCGCATTTGAAAGGCAACCAACATGTTCATAGTCGATCGGAACGTAGCTGCCCGCTCGCAAGCTGCCCCCGGCAGGGATATCAATTGTCATTGCCCCGGGCGGTACCCGCGTCGTCGGTACCAGTGCGATCGCGTGATGTCCGGTGCTGCTCGAAAGTGATCCAATGAACACTGGGATACCCCAGAACTGCAACATGCCGGCCGTCATCAGCGCCCAGTCCTCACAATCACCGCCCCCGGCGGCCATGAACTCGTCCGGCCGCAAAGCCGTTGGGTTCAACTCGTACCGATAGTTCAAATCCAGGGCAGACTGGAAGCGCTGCATCTCCTCCCACGACACCTCACCATCCTGGTTCCCATCCGCCCACGCGAACAAATCGATTACATCCGGATGAGTGATGCCGGTACGAGCCGACAGCAACGAGGTGTTGATCGCAACACGCGCGTCATGGATCGATTCATAGGTGCGACCGGACACGATCAGCGTGTAGGTGGTGTGTCCTCCAGTGCGGCGCGCCTCAATGCGCTGGCCGCGGTACTCCAGTGGGTGGACCTCATCCGGGCGCGGGGCTGGTTTGGGCGCCGGCTCCACGCGGACGACAGTCTGTGAAGGGGGCGAGGGTGGTGGCGCCGGACGGGAGATCGGCGTCGGTGGCGGGATGAACTGTGACCCGGCTTCCTCGGCCTGGCTCCACAACCAGGCGGCAACGAACAGCGCGGCGGTAGTCGCGAGGAACTTGGCGAAGAGATGCCGGCGCGGTCTTGGCGCCGCCGAGAGGTGCGAGCTCGGTACCGTGACCGGGCGGCGCGGTGCGACTGGTCGTGGGCGTGGCGGGTGGGTCGCCGATGTGACTGGGCCCCGCGATTCAAGCACGGCCAATACTCGATCCGTCCGAAAGGTTCGTTCTTCGTTGCGTAGCCGGCACCAGGCTCGAAGGTAGGTGACACCGTCCCGACTCGTGTAACGCCGGATGATGTCTATTGTGCGTTCGGAGGTCCGGCCGTTGCCGTTGACATAGAGGATCCGGGCGCTCATCCCGATTGCGAGACGCTGATCTGTGGCGGAGGGGCCGGCCACCATGCTACAGGCAGAGCAATCGGCGTGCCAAAGGCAGATCCAGCCGTGCCGGGCCCGTGTGTTGCGTGATCCGTCGTGACTGCGGTTCGGCTGGTGCGTGACCGGCGTTACGGCCGACCGAACGCCGGGCGGTGCTCCGTGATCTGGTTCCATCGCCCGTTCGTGGCTGGCACGCTCCGTGCATGTGCTGCTATAGTCAAGAGGATATGGCGGTGCATGAGATTCTCCTTTCGTTTGTTGGAAATCGAGACCCGTACGTTGACGGCTCGAGCGCTGAGGACCAGGAACTCGGCCCGGTGCTTTCCCTGCTCCAGGCGAGAGGGTTCACGCGTGTGGTGCTCTTCTGCTCGGGATCCAGCTACGTGGAGCGAGCGCGCATGGTGGAGGAGGTCTCCCACTCGGAATCGGCCGGCATCAAATTCAACTTCGTTTCAATCGATCTGGATTCGCCGATCGACTATGAAGAGATCTACCGCGAGTTGCGACGGTCGGTCGACCAGTTCCTGCCGACCATTGAGCATCTGCCCCACCGGCTCTCCATCCTGCTGGATCCGGGTACGCCGCAAATGCAGACAGCGTGGTTCCTGCTGGTGGCGAGCGGATACATCAAGGCCGATCTCCTGCAGGGGATTCCCCCTCGATTTGCCGGGGGCGCATACAAGATTCGGGCGGTGGATCTGAGTCGAGACATTTTCCCGGGTCTCACCATTGCCCGAACCGACGAGGTGCGCGCGGGAGCTCCAGCCGCCGGGATCGGGGCCCCCACGGAAGACGATGGACACTGGATTCAGAGCTCCACCCCCGAGATCGTCGGAGGCAGCACAACCTTCCAATCGATCATGGACCAAGCGCTTACGGTGGCGGCGTACGATATCTCGGTCGTTGTCCGTGGTGAAACCGGCACCGGTAAGGAAGTAATTGCCCGGCACATCCACAACTCCAGTCCGCGGGCCGGCAAGCCCTTCGTTGCGGTCAACTGCGCGGCGATCAGCTCCAGTCTGGCGGAGAGCGAGTTCTTCGGACATGAGAAGGGGGCCTTCACAGGCGCCGACCGGTCGCGGCTCGGTCAATTCCGTGCCGCCGACGGGGGGACGGTCTTCCTGGACGAGATCGGTGACCTACCGCTGGAGACCCAGGCGAAGCTTTTGCGCGTGTTGGAGAACAAGACGCTCTCCCCTGTGGGCAGTGACCAGACTGTCTCCGTGGATGTGCGCGTGATCGCCGCAACCAATAGGGACCTTGATGCGCTCGTGGCCGAAGGATCTTTCCGGCAGGACCTCTATGAGCGGCTTGCGCAGATTGTTCTGACTATTCCGCCGTTGCGAGAGCGAAGCGAGGACATTCCACTTCTTCTCCGGCACTTCATTGAGAAGTGGAATCACCAGTACAACGAGGCAAAGGGGCTGAGCGAGAACGCGTTTGGTTACCTGGTGGACTATCCGTGGCCGGGCAACGTCCGGGAACTCCAGAACGTCGTGTCCGCAACCTGTGCCATGGGGCGGTCATCGGCCATCGGTCCGGAACTGCTCCCGCCTGCGGTGCTGCGCCACTTCAACCGGGACCGATCCATTGGCGGAGTGCCCACCGAGATCCCGGGGGATGGTCTTGACCTCAGAGCCGTCATGCACAACCTGGAAAAGGCCTACTACGAAGAGGCAATTGAGCGGACCGGCGGTAACGCCGAGCAGGCGGCCAGGCTCCTGGGCCTGAACGGCGCCGCGTTTCGCAAGGCCGCGCGGGAACGCCTTGGGGTGAGCTATCGGGAGGGGGAGTAGGCGGGATCGAGCGCAGGGCCGCCGTTGCTGCCGCGAGTTGTGCTGGCTTGACAAGAGCCATACAGAATCCCATACTATTGTACGGAGATGTGTATGTCACGGAAGGTAACCTACCAGCTGGATGAAGAGACGGTCCGCCAAGTCAAGTCCGCCGTGGAGTTGGGGTCGGCACGCAACATGAGCGAATTTGTAGAAGATGCCTTGCGTGAAAAACTTACGGAGATGCACCGAGCGGCCATTCGTGCAGAAATCCGCCGGGCGACTGAGGACCCGCTGTTCCGGGCCGATGTGGAAGAGATATCGCGTCAGTTTGAGCCAGTCGATTGGGAAGACACTCCGGAGGGTGAATGAGCAAACGATGGGAGGTCTACTATGCCTATCTGGATCCGACCTTGGGCACTGAACAGGCAGGTAATCGCTCGGTGCTGATTCTGAGTATTGACGAGTTCAACGAACCCCTAGAGCGAGTGACGGTCCTTCCTATCACCACTCGCCGTCCCGGTCGCCATGTCTATCCGAATGAAGCGCTCCTCCCTGCGGGTATCGCCGGATTGGAGCGAGAGTCGATTGTCATGGGCCACCAGATCCGCGCGCTTTCAGCGAGGCGACTCAAACGATTGCTCGGATCTGTATCCGACCCGGCGATCCAGGAGGCTTGTCTTCGAGCCGTCCGCATCCATTTGGGTATGTTCTGAAGCCACTTTCTCCATAACGCCCGTTCCGTTCCAGCACAACCGCAGTGCTACAAATCGATCCATTCCGCGCCGACCCCTGGTCGGCCGCAGGTTCTGCGGCCCCGGGCACGATTCTTGCATTCCATCAGCATGGACCAAATCAGTATGATGGACGGCACACCATGAGCACTCAGGACTACAGATCGATTTTGGACGCCGGGCATCTCGAGTTCGATTTTGTTCGTGCGGCAAAGGTCAACCGCGCCGCCGTTGAGCGCCTGTGGTCACTCCCGACCCGGCCGATGCCTGCGCACCGCGGGGCCGCCAGTCTCGTCTGCGTGGGGATCGGCGATGCCGTGGGCCGTCCGGCGGAGGGGCAGAACCCGCCCACCACTCTCGCCCGGTACCGGCGCTGGGCCGGGTGGCGCCGCGGTCCAATTGGCACCATCACCGATGACACCCAGATGACCTTGTGGCTTGCCAGATCCATCCTGGAGTCCGACGGCTTCAACGGCGAGGACCTCGTGCGAAGATTCACCGCCGAGCGGATCCGGGGGATTGGCCGCGCCACGCGGGAGTTCATGGCCCACGCGAAGAGTGGCGAGCCCTGGTACCGCACCGGCGTTCAGTCCGCAGGAAACGGCGTTGCCATGCGCAGCGCCCCGGTGGGCATCCGCTATGCGCACTCCTTTGACGATCTCGTCACCGTCGCGGGCCTCCAGGCCATGGTCACCCACAACGATCCCATGGCCATTGCGAGCGGTATCGTGGTCGCAACAGCAGTCGCCCTGCTCGGCAGCGCAGCCAATGGCGACGCCGAGGCCCTCACCGTGCCTGAGGTCGCAGCACGATTCAGCCGGGCCCTCGGTGAGCTGATCCGAGGTATGGAGGCGGGCCGCGATTACCGCACCCGCAACACCGGGCTGAGTGACACCACTCAGCGTGACACCACTCAGCGAGACACTCTGTTCAATCGACTCACTGACACCGTCCCACGTCTCCTCCTCTCGAGCGCTGACCCTCGCACCGCCGACCGCGAGTTGTACAGCGGCGCCTACGTGCTGGAGAGCCTGCCCTTTGCCCTCTTCTGCTTCTTGCGCCGTGCAACCGAGCCTATCGACGCAATTCTGGACGCCGTGAACAACAGCCGCGATTCCGATACCGTCGGCGCCATTTGCGGGGGCTTCGCCGGGGCTTTGAACGGAATCGCCGGGATAGATCCGTACTGGGTGGAGGAGCTTGAGTTCGCCGAGGAGTTGGATCGGCTGGGGAGGGCGTTGGCGAATGCCATGAGTTCATCCCGTTGACCCCTTCGTCGTCCCCAACCATACTGCCAGACGTGACGGACGGAGAGAAGACCAAACGAACAGAGAAATCCCAGCCTGCGGGAAGGGCCAAGCGCACCAGTGGTGCTGTCACCAAGGGTGACGGGAAACTTCGCATTGGCGACCAATGGAACGCGATCCGGATCATTGCCCTGTCGCAGAACAACCCGTTTAAGGCAATCGCCGAACTTGTGGAGAACTCAATTGATGCACGGGCTCAGTCCGTCACGATTGTCCGCGGAAAGAATCGCGGCGAGCAGTACATCAAGGTCATCGACGATGGGCACGGGATTGAAGATTTCCACTACGTCGCCACCCACATCGGTGATTCAATCAAGCGTCGACTGAAGAAGCAGGGAGCCACCGATCTGCAGGGCGAGTTTGGTATTGGTCTGTTGAGCTTCTGGACCGTAGGTGAGGAACTCACGCTGTCCTCCATGGCGTCGGATGGTGTGGTGCGACAACTCCGGCTCGTAAAGGACAGTCCGTCGTTTTCCATACGGGAGTCTCGCGAACTCTTTGACCGGCCGGGTACCACAGTGCAAATTCACCCCCTGCTTGCCGGCGTGAGAATCATGTCGGGCGAGAAGATTCAGGCCTACCTTGCGAGCGAACTCCGGGACAGGATCGCTCGAAGCGGTGTCCAGATCACGATTGTGGATCGATCGGCGCGGAAGAAACTGATCGTGGAACCGCGCAAGTTCCACGGCGTGCTCCTGCACGACCTTCCGATTCCGCGTTCGCCTCTCGGCGAGATTTACGTAGAGCTCTACCTCACCGATCCCGGGCACACAGGTGGAGTAGGGCTCTACAAGAACGGCACCCGTGTTGTCCCGGTGTTGTCGAACATCGACGCCTTTGATCACCCGCCGTGGACCACCGGGTACGTCGAGGGGATTGTTGACGCCTCTTTTCTCCAATTGACACCGGGCACTCGTGACGGCTTTGTCTACGACGCTGCTTTTGATGACCTCGTGTCCGCTTTCCGGCCCCTTGCTGCTGTCCTCGCCGAGCGAATCGATGAGCAGCGGAGAGCCGAAGAGGAAGAGGCAAGCAAGTCCATGTTGCGACGCATCACGCGGGCGCTGCGGGAAGCATTCGCCATGCTTCCGGGTGATCAGTACGGCTGGCTCGCCGCCCAGACGGCAAAGGGTGGGTCCACGGGCCGGTCGCAGCAGAGCGAGGGCTCGGGCAGTGACGGACCAGACGCAGCGGTGGGAGCTGAAGGGGCCACGCCGGACGTAACTGCCGGCGTCGAGCCGATCTTCGGAGAGGCCGTTGCGGACGCGCCTGAGTCCGGTTCCGCTCAGCGGCAGTTCTTTGAGATTCCGGGGGTGCTCCATCGCGTTGACATTCGCCCGGCGAAGGCCACCGTCGGCATTGGACAAGAGCAGACGCTCCGCGCCTCGGTTCGCGACAAGTCACGGCGGGAAATCGACTATGGCGTTGATCTTCAGTGGATGGTCGCGGAGGGCGAGGGCAGGCTGGACACGATCTCAGGCGAGTTCGTAATCTTCCGTGCCCCGGAGGAGCCCGAGCTGGGCGTGGTTCGCGTCACTGCCAGACAGGGCGACGTTGAGGCGGAGTCCGAAGCTCTCATTACGACCACCGCCGAACTGCTGCCACGCCACGAGAGCACGGCGAGGAGCGGGT
>DAOWMR010000416.1 GCA_030642995.1 Spirochaetales bacterium | reverse complement strand
CGCCGCTGAGAAGGGATTCCGAGAGGAGTTCGACCTTCATGAGATGGTTCAAAAGGTTACCCCTCAGGCGTTCTCCGCCGTGCGTGGTTATGAGCGCGTGATAGCTCCCAATGTGGATTTCTTCTCCGGATTTGTGTACTCAATGCTCAATATTCCGCCGGAACTCTACACCCCGATATTTGCCATGTCACGAGTTGCAGGATGGTGCGCCCATCGGCTCGAAGAGCTTGTATCCGGGAGTCGGATCATCAGACCGGCATACAAGTGCGTGGTCCCGCGCTCGCGATACGTCACCCTCGGTGACCGTCCGTCGCCGGCGGGGGGGTGACGGCGAGCAGGCCGGTCGGTCGTTGCGGTCTGCAGTCCCGCTATTCGGCCTCGGCAGCAGTCTTTGCCTGGGAGATCACGTCTTCCGCAATCTTGCCTGAAATCGGATCGTAGTGGTCAAAATCCATTTCGAATCCTCCAGTACCGGAGGTGATGGATCTCAGATCAATGGAATAGCGCAGTAGCTCAGCCTGAGGTACGTGTGCCTTAATCTCAATGATGCCGCCCCCGAGCTGCTCCTGACCGAGCACCTTGCCTCGCCGACCGGAGAGGTCACCGAGAACGTCACCGAGATATTCCTCGTCAATGAAGACATTCAGGCTCATCACCGGTTCCAGAAGTTTCGGGCCCGCCTTTGACATGGCATCTCTGAGGGCGCCTCGGGCCGCGAGTCTAAATGCCATCTCCGACGAATCCACAGTATGTTCCTTGCCGTCAACCAGCGTGATGCCAATGCCAACGACAGGGTAACCGGCCAGGACGCCGTGCTCCATGGCCTCGTGGAATCCTTTCTCGATCCCAGGAATATATCCTCTTGAGACCGCCCCGCCTTTGATCACATTTGCGAATTCGTACACCTGACCGCCATCGAGCGGTCTGGTCTTGATGACCACCCGCCCAAATTGGCCATGACCACCAGTTTGCTTCTTGTGGGTATACTCGGCTTCTGCAGACTTCGTGACGGTTTCCCGGTACGCGACCTTGGGCACGCGTGTGGAGACTTCAATGTTCTGTGTTTCCTTGACCTTGTCCAAAATCATATTGAGGTGAAGCTCGCCCATGCCGCTTGCGACCGTTTCCTTGGTTTCCGGGTTGTACTTCACGAGGAAGGTCTTGTCCTCTTCGGTGGCACGATTGAGCATCTGTGCGAGCTTGTCCTCGTCCTTACGGTTCACCGCCTCCAGAGCGACCGAGTGCACCGGTTGCGGCAGCCGGAGCGGCTTGTAGCACACCGGGTTACCCGCCGTGGCCAGCGAGTCGTTTGTCTGTGCCGATGCTACTTTGGCGAGGACCACAATATCGCCCGCAACTACGTTGGAAGTTTCGTCCAGCTTCTTTCCCTGTGCGGTATAGACTTTGCCGGCGCGTTCCTTTTTCTGTTCACGAACATTGTAGAGCTCGGTTTCAGCCGTGAGCGTACCGGTCACTGTCTTGGCAAATGAGAGCTTGCCGGAGAACTGATCAATCGAAGTCTTGAACACGAATCCGCTGAATGATCCGGTTGGATCAATTGCAGCGGCGCTCTCTTTGCCTTCGGAGTTGACTACCGTTTCCATCAATCCAGCCGGACTCGGCGCGACATTCGTTATGAAGTTCAGCAACGGGGCAATGCCTGAGTTCTGGGTCGCGGATCCACCGAGTACGGGAACCACCTTGTTTGCCCTGAGTGCTTCGGAAAGGCCCCGCCTGATCTCCTCCGAGGTCAGAGTCTCCTCTTCCAGGTACTTCATCTCCAGTTCTTCGTCGCCCTCCGCCGCGGCGCCTATGAGCTCCGCACGGGCTTCCTCCACTGCGTCCACCATGTCGGCAGGAATCTCCGCAGCCGACTCCCTGCCGCCCACGCCCGGCACCATGTACGCCTTCATATCGATCAGGCTGATGACACCTTTGAAGTCCGTGCCATTCCCAATGGGGATGGCTACGGGTACAAAAGTCATCTTGAACTTCTCGCTCAGATCAGAAACGGCAAGCGCGAAATCGGCTCGTTCCTCGTCCAGCTTGTTAACAAAGACGATGCGTGGCATTGCACGCTGGTCCAACCTTCGCCAGAGCTTGATTGTCTCTATCTGTACGCCCGCCCGGGCACCAACAACCATGAGCGCACTCTCAGTGGCTCGGAAGGCCGAGACAACTTCGCCGACAAAATCCGAAGCGCCGGGTGTGTCGAGAAGATTCACTTTCCGATCATTCCAGGTTGCGTGAGCCAGACTCGTTCGGATTGAATGCTGACCGGCGATTTCCTCTTCGGTGTAATCAGTAGTGGTCTTGCCGCTTTCAATGGACTCTGCTCTGGGTATGGCGCCTGCGCTGTAGAGCATTGACTCCACGAGAACCGTCTTGCCGGTAGTTCCGTGTCCGGCTACGGCGATATTGCGCAAGGCTTCAGTGGTAATGGTCATTTCATGCTCCTTGGGGAGGGCCTCTGGACGGGCTGGTGTTTAGTTAAGGTTTGCCTACTATAGTGAGGCTCTGGAATCGATGTCAAGCTGACACGGTGTCGGGGCCTCATGCTTTCTTCTCAAAGTGGCTGAACTCCATTGCATGAGTGCCGCGGCCCTGCGTTGCCGACCGCAACGCCGTGGAGTAGCCAAACATCTGCGCGAGCGGAGCCGATGCCCGGATATGTTCTGCGCCGGGCTTGCTTTCCACACTCTGAACAAGACCCGCGCGCTTGGTGATACCGCTGATCACATCGCCCATGAACTCTTTTGGAACCACGACGTCCACATGCATGATAGGTTCAAGCAGAATTGGACCGGCGGCGCGGCACGCATTGTCAAATCCCATATTGGCGGCCGCCTCAAATGCGAACTCAGTGCTGGTGATTTCGTTGAAGACGGCAT
>DAOWMR010000432.1 GCA_030642995.1 Spirochaetales bacterium | reverse complement strand
GTCAGTTCCCCGAGGCGGAGGTATTCCGGCCGAAAGTCGTGCCCCCACTGGGAAACACAATGCGCCTCATCGATCGCAATGAGAATGGGGCTCTGACCGGCCAGCAGTTGCTGTAGTTGGCCGTTCGCGATCCGCTCCGGCGCAACGTAGAGAAGATCCAGCTCCTCGCTCCTCAACGAGATCGCCACGCCGGCCCTCTCCTGGGCGGAGAGTGAGCTGTTGTACGCCGCGGCCCGTATGCCCAGCATTCGGGCTGAATCAACCTGATCCTTCATCAACGCAATGAGCGGACTGATGACCACGACAATCCCTGACCGGAGGACAGCCGGCATCTGATAACAGAGAGACTTTCCCGCGCCGGTGGGCATCACGACGAACGCGTCTGTACCGTCCATGACGGCGCGAATGATCGATTCCTGGTGAGCGCGAAACGAGCTGTAGCCGAATACTTCCGACAGGGTCTGGTGGAAGTTCATGTTGGGTGTGCTCATTCTGACCTACGCCGCTGGTAACGTCTTCAGGAACATTGTCGGAGTTACGGCCGGGAGCGCTCCGCGGGGATAGTCCTTCGTGTTGCGGGTCACGATGAAGTCCATTTCATGGTACTCGGCACATGAATACTGAACGCGATCCTCGAAGTCCTTTGGTCGAGTCGCAAGAGCCTCGTCAATCATGTCATCGTTTACCGGCAGAATGCTGACAAGTCGACGCAGATCACGGACCAGGCCTTCGGCACTCCGTTTGTCTTTCAGCCTGGCTGCTACATAGTAAACATTGAGAATGGCGCACGCGGAAGTGAAGAGAAGTACGGAACGATGTTCGGCTATCGCAAGGATGACACCGGCTTCACGGGCAAAGGGCTCTCGATCGAGGAGAAAGTCCAGAATGACATCGGAATCCAGAAACGCCCGAATCACTTCGCGTTCTTCCCGATCAGGTAGCCATCTCGAAGAGAATCGTAGTCCGGCACGGGGCCCTCGGTTCGGAGTCTCGCATGAAGGGATCGGGTGAGCGGTGGCCAGGTCGCGGGATCCGCAGACATATCCGTCTCCTCACCGGAAGTCAGATGCCGGAGGTACACCTCCACCAGGCCTGACACCGAGGTATGAATTGATGCCGCATAGGATTTAGCGCTCTTGATTACATTCGGATCGATTGCCAGCGTGAGTTTTGTCGTTCTCTTCTCCTCCATACGTATAAGATACACGAATTTCGTACGTATGTCTACTCTGCCTGCTTCCTGCCAATGAGTTCCAGGGTCTGGTACGGGAGCCCTTCGCGATGTGCCCGCGATCGCAACATCTCAAGATCCTGCTCAGTCATGCGAATATTGATGTTTCGGTTCTTTCGCGCTCGCGCAATGATCCTGTCCACTCGCTCTTTCTCTGCAGCATCCACTGGAACGAACTCTTCGGCGGAATCCTCAATCTGCTGCTCCTCGGGGTCCAACTTCATGTCAATCATGGGAAAGACCTCCATACTGGTCGAGCCCTACCGCAGCCGGAGCCGTCACCTCATCTACAGATGCAGTCGCGTTGGCGCTTCAAGGGAAGAAGCCTCGAACCGCAATACTCTGACAAGGAGCCTTCCATGAAAATGCCCTTGAATCGATTTCTCATCATTGCCATTGGCCTTGCGCTCGTCGCAGGGGTCGTACTTCCAGTAACTCCCGAAAAACACAGATTTGTAATAATCCCGCGGTCGGAGACAATGGATCACGGAGGCAACAATGAACAGCGGTAAAGACCAAGCAACTCGCCAACGGCATATCGCGGCCATGGACGCGACGTTCAACCACCCGCTCCCCTTCCCTCGCTCCTACTGGGTTTCCACCCACCGACAACTGCTCGCCGGCGCCTACCCGGGCGACGCGGACCCCACAGAGGCCCGCGCAAAAGTCACCGCGCTCGTCGGCGCCGGGGTGCGCCTGGTCGTCAACCTCATGGAGGAGATAGAAATTGGGCACGACGGCAAACCCCTGGAGCCGTACGAGGAATTGCTGCGTGCTGTAGCGGCGGAGTTGAGCGTCCATGCGCGTCTGGATCGATTTTCAATCCCTGACATGGACGTTCCAGCCGCCGTACGCATGAAATCGATCCTGGATGCCATTGATACCGCAATCGCCGACGACACAACCGTCTACGTGCATTGCTGGGGTGGACGCGGCCGGACGGGCACCGTTATCGGTTGCTGGCTCGCGCGCCATGGGGTAGCAACCGGGAAGGCAGCGCTGGAACGAACTGCGGGGCTGCGGGCCGGAGTACCCAAAGCACATCTCCCATCACCGGAGACTAACGCCCAGCGAGAGATGGTGCGGGGCTGGAAGGAGAACTACGAATGAACAATGATCCGCGACCGCTCGCCCCCGACGGCATCCTCAAGAAATCGTTCACCTTTGAGGACCTCGAGGAGTGGCCGCACGAACTCTACGCAGCAACCGTGGTGTTCACCGACGAGTTTGGCGTGCACCCCAATATCATGTCTGCAACGATGGAGGTCTATCGGGAGATCGATTTCTACGTCCAGTTTGACCCGGAGAACGTGGTGAACGAGGCGGGAGAACACCCGACCGAAGACGACGACGTCGAGTTGGCGAGCTTTCTGACCGACGACTGCGAAGTGGAGTTCACCATCAACGAGATGGCGCCGTTGCCTGGATTCCTGCTCGGCTACGAGGAGGATGCGAGGTTTGACGGAGAGCAGATGCCGGTTCAGGACGGGGGAGCAGTGCGGGCGGTGAGGTATTGT
>DAOWMR010000533.1 GCA_030642995.1 Spirochaetales bacterium | reverse complement strand
GCTATGCCTCCCGACGCACAGGCGGACTCGACTCGGGTCGAGGGAACTCCTGCCATTCCGATCTGATCCGCCATCAAGGGCCCGAGGTGTTCTTGCCCTACGAAACAGCCGCCGGACATATTGCCGACATAAATTGAGTCCAGATGATCGATACCTGCTTTCTCGATCACCTCCAGTGCGGCCTCGGCAAAGAGGTGCCGCAGGCTCATATCCCACAGTTCGCCGAAGGGAGTCATGGCGGCTGCGACAATTGCTACTTCACGCATAGTTTTCTCCTATTCGTTGACGATGATTTTGTCGCGCAGCTTGGCGTATTGCCCGTAAGTGACGTAGTGCTTCGGTCCGTCGAGCATCGATCGCACCGTGCGTCCCAAATTTTGCCGCTCGGGCAGAAGCTCGGTGGCCTTGAAGACGAAGCTGTCGCTGCCGGCGCCCGACCCGAAGGACGTCATGAAAATCAAGTCGTCCGGCTCGGCGATATCCAGGATTGCCGCCAACCCGGTGGGCGAGGACCCCGAGTAGGTATTGCCCATCGTGGGGACGATCCACCCGACTTCCATCTGTTTCTCCGTGAATCCCAGCTTCTTCCCTGCCTGCTGCGGGAATTTGCCGTTGGGCATGTGGAAGACCGCATGGCGGAAGTCCGACGGTTTCAATCCCGTCTTTTCCAGAATCGCCCGGCTGGCGCCAAAGACATGCTTGAAGTACGCGGGTTCTCCGGTGAAACGCCCCCCGTGACGGGGATAGAATTCGCCCTCCCGGCGCCAGAAATCCGGCGTGTCCGAGGTGAAACTATAGGTTTCCAGAACATCGACCAGCAGGTTCTCCTTGCCGAAGATGAAGGCCGCGCCTCCCGCCGAGGCTGAGAACTCGAGAGCATCGTTGGCCGCTCCCTGCGAGGTGTCGGCGCCGATGCCCATCGCATACTCGACCCGCCCGCTTTCCACCAGGCCGAGGGAGACGAACATCGCCTCCGAGCCGGCCTTGCAGGCGAACTCAAAATCGGCGACATGCACCTCCGGCCCGATCCCCAGGGCATCGATCACGATCGTGCCGCTGGGTTTGACCGCGTAGGGGTGAGACTCGGAGCCGATGTAGAGGGCGCCGATTTTCGAAGGGTCGATACCGGCACGGCTGATGGCGTCCGCGCCGGCCGCCACCGAGATCGTGATCGTATCCTCGTCGATTCCCGGGACCGATTTCTCCTGCAGGAGCAGTCCCTTGCGGATAGTTTCGGGGTCTTTCCCCCACTGACGAGCGATCTCCTCCGCTGTGATCCTCTTGCGCGGGATAAACGCTCCGTAGCCTACGATTCCAGCCATGTTCACCTCCGGTTGGTGGGAAACCCCCGGGATCATCGCCTTCCCCCAGCAGGTTTTCTCCCTGAATTCCAGACAAAAATAACAAATGCACGGCTCTAACGGTCTTTGGAGATCTATCGTATCTCATCTTCAGGGCTTTTTTGTATTTTTGGTTTTGAGCTTGACAGAGCCATCCGCATTCCTATACTGAGGTCATAGGTTCTTAAGTACCGTGTCAAAATTCTTTTTTCCACGCCCGGAAGGCGGGCCAATTTTTCAAGG
>DAOWMR010000418.1 GCA_030642995.1 Spirochaetales bacterium | reverse complement strand
ATCTCAAACGCCTTCTGCATCACTTCTCTGGTCTCGGCGGTCACACCGTCTGAGAGAAACTGCCGGTTGGCCGAGTTGAACAGGGCACACTTGCGCTGCATCTCAACGCATGTGTTGAAGAGCTCCCGCGCGATGTACCGCCTACCCTCGTCCTCGTCAAGGTCCTTGACGTTGGGATCAATGATCCCGCCGTAGTGGAACATGATACTGTCACCCTCAATCTTGTTGAGGTAGCCGCCGTGTTCCTTGAGCACCTGGTTAAACGCGGTGTAGAGCCCATTCAGAACTGCCTGGTTCTCCCGGGGCGCGAGAAAGCGTGACAACAGGCTGTAATCCGCAATATCAAGAAAACCGATACCAATCTCAGTCTCGATGCTCGCTGCAGGTATGCCACCAATCTCCATAATGGCATCCACGAGCTGGCTTGGGAGGTAGTAGTCTTCAATCTGTCTTCTGAGGTCAGATTCGCGAGAGTTCAGGTCGTCTTCATTCATACAATCGATGCCTCACCGTCGGCGCGAACTGCAGGGCGGATCGGCTATTCTCCCTGGAATTTTGTCTCCCGAGAGCAGTGTAGTAGTCGCGCGCGGCAAGTGCAATCACTTCTCCTGTTTCTGGTTGACCATGGCGAGAAACTCGTCCTCGGTCAGGATCGAGATTCCAAGCTCCCGCGCCTTCTTCGCCTTGCCGCTGCCGGAATCCCGATTGTTGGTCACCAGATAGGTTAAATCCTTCGTAATCGAACTCTTGGTCGTACCTCCGTCCCTCCGCACGAGCTCTTCGGCATCGCTGCGCGAAATGGATTTCAGAGTTCCGGTGAAACAGAAACTCACGCCGGACAGATCGTCTGCGGTCGCAGCCTGGATCTTCAGGGAGCCGACGGCCAACACAGCTTCCATTTCACCGCGCAACTGCGCCAAACCGTCCACGATTGTCGTTCCGATTATCTCGCCGATTCCGGGCACTGCGGCGAACTCTTCGACCGTCGCGCTCATCAACTTCTCCAATGTGTCATAACCCGCGCTGACGGCCTTTGCCATGATGAGCTCACCGACCCCTTCAATGTTGAATCCTGCCACAAACCGGCCAAGCGGAATTTCCCGAACTTGATTCAGATTCCGCAAGATCTTCCGTGCGAGTGTCTCACCCATCCGCTCGAAATCCACGAGAACATCGACATCAAGGCGATAGAGATCGGCAATCGTTCGAACTCTTCCGGCTTCGAAGAGCTTCCCGAGGATAACGTCCCCAAAGTCCCGGATATCCAGCACGTCCAGCCATTTTCCGAGACGGTAGAGGGCGCGCTTGGGACAGGCCTGATTCGGACAGTAAAGCCGGGTGTCGTCGTCTACGAGTTGGGCGCCGCACTTTTCGCAAACTCTTGGCTGCTGGATGGGTTTGGCGTCCGCCGGATTCTCCAACAGCCGTTCAATCTTGGGAATGATTTCCCCGCGTTTTGTCACCGCCACTCGCGAGCCTATCTTGAGATCCATCTCACGGATCAGGCGCGGGTTCACCAGGTTGGCCCGCTTCACCATTGTTCCCGCGAGCCGCACCGGCTCCATGACCCCGATTGGGGTGTAGAGGCTGCCGGATGGGCTCCAGATCACCTCCAGAAGCGTGCTGGCCGCCTCCTCGGGTTCAAACTTGAAGGCAATCTGTTTCTCAGGCCGAGAGCGCCGCATGTCCTCAGAGTCGATTTCCGGTCCCTTGACCACGAGTCCATCTATGTCGAACTCCAATTCGTCCCGCAGAGCTGCAACTTCGCCACGGTAAGCGATCACCTCTTCAGGATCAGCAAAGACGCGATGTTCCACCACACGGAATCCTGCCCGCTCGAGCCATTCAAGTTTGGCGATCTCTGTATCGAAGGAGAAACCGGCACCGGCGGGCGAGGTCAGCGCGTCGTAGCAGACCACGACCAGATCCTCCGTCCCCACTCCGTCCTTGCGTTTCATGAGACCGTTGGCGGCATTCCGGGTATTGGCCTTGTCGCTGTACTTCTCGCGAAGAGTGGCCTTGCTCATCAGGACCTCTCCGCGGACCGACCCGGTGAAACGGTCGGGAAGATCGCGCATGACGCCTTGCATCTTGACGGCATTCCGGGTGATGTCGTCACCCACGGCGCCGTCGCCACGCGTCACACCATGGGTGAACCTTCCGTCGCGGTACTGGAGCTCCAGGCTCGCGCCGTCCATCTTGAACTGAACGATGTACTGCTCATGCCCCACCTTGGCGGCCCACTTCCGAAACGCCTCCGGGTCGGCCGCCTTATCCTGGCTTCCCATGAGCATCAGGTGCTCCCGCTTGGAAAAGCGGTCGGCCCGGTCCACGCCGACTCCTCTGAACACGGCATTCTCCGGAGCTATTCGCCGGAGTTCGTCCCAGAGAAGATCAAATTCGGCATCCGGTATCTCAGGCTCTCCGTTGTAATAGCACTCCTGGTGATGACGGATGAGTGCTTCCAACTCGCTGACGCGGGAATCCATGGCTATACTATACTCGGAATGGAATTCTTCAGGCTATTCACCGCCGTGCGGCCTCCGACCGATATTCTCGACACCATTGACAAGGCACAACTCCGCCTTCGAGAGCAGATCGATGCGGACTCGGTTCGCTGGATCGGACGCGAGAACATGCACGTCACCCTCCAGTTTCTCGGCGACACACCATCAGATCGGGTCCAGGATGCAATTGATGCGATGGCGCGTGGTGTGTCGCTCGTCGCAGGACAGCCAGAGATTCATCTCACTGTGGGTGGCATCGGCGCCTTTCCGAGTGCGCAGCGGCCACGGGTGGTTTGGATTCGTATTCGGGACGGCTCGGGTGAGCTGGCTCGTCTCCAGCGAGCCCTCGCCGGCCAGCTGCGCGAACAGGGTT
>DAOWMR010000508.1 GCA_030642995.1 Spirochaetales bacterium | reverse complement strand
GGCCCCATGCGGTAGCGTAATGACCAGCCCGCCAGGTGCAGACCAGGTGTCTCCGACAAACACGGGACCCTCGGGCAGGGTCGGGATACTCCGGTATCGCGGTACGCGCTCTGAATCAGTGAATGCACGATGCGGGTCAACCGTGAGCGCTGCCGAATACGATTCATCCACCGGACGCCCAATCCGGCTCATGTCCCGAAGGGTCTGTTCATACACCAGCATCCGGCCCGTGAAAAGCGCCTCCGTCCCCGGAGCGCGGGTAACCGCAACCTCCGTCCCCATGACGCGGGTCAAGTAGCCGGTAACCTGTCGATTCATGAGCCCGACGTATCGCCCGCCTTCCGTCCGCGAGAGATTGGTGCGCTCGCTGATCCTGATCCGATCGGGAAAACTGAGCGAGAGAATAGTGCCCTCTGCGTGGACGGAAAGCGTCGCGAATGCGAAGGCAGCCGCGAGAACAGTGCCGGCGGTGCGTTGGATAGCTGAACGGCGTGGATTCTGCATCAACTCGACACTATCCCATTCCTCGTGACAGTTTCCAGACTCCAGGTTGTTGAAATGAACAGACGAGGTTGCTACTATCATTCTGCGACCTTCGGTGAGGTGGAGATATGGATTCGAGTAGGAAAACGGTGCTCATCAGCGTGGTTGGGATTGTGATCGCAATCGGACTGATGGTTGGTGTGGGGTTTGGTATTGCCCGGCGTGTTGGCGATGGAGTACGTCGTCTTGGGATGCCCGTGCTGGAGCGTACGGTTGAGAGCACTGAGCAGGGCAGCCGCCTTACGGTTGGTCTGGTCGATTTCAATTCCATTTACACCGCCGGTGGGTGGTCGGTCACCATTATCCATGGCGACGCTTTCAACGTTGAGGTGAATGCGTCCGAGAAAGCACTGGAACATGCGAATGTCTTCATGCGGGGCGACACCCTGCATCTGGAGCTCGATTCCGGAATTCAGAACATCACCGGCAATATACAGGCGGTGGTGTCGCTTCCTGACCTGGAGCGCCTGCAAACTGCAGGGAGTGCCGGTGTCGTGATCAGCGGTTTTGATCTGGACTCGTTGGATATTGAGGTTGACGGCGCTGCGAACATCACCGCTCGTGATGGAAGCATTGGCAAGCTATCAATCGATTCCGACGGGGCGGCAACCTTCAACTTCGCCGAGGTCCAGGTGCGGAATGCCGACGTGGAGATGGACGGCGCCTCCAACCTGGAGATTTCGATGGCCGGGGGCGAACTGGACGGGGTGCTTCGCGGGCTCGGAAATGTTACCTTTACCGGAGAGGTGTCCGACGAGAGTATCCGAATTGACGGACTCGGACGGGTGCACCGACGGTGACGGAGGAGCAATAATGAAGGAAGCAGATCCGCGCGCGCACGTGGTGCGGCTCATTGAAGAATCAAACCACCTCGGGGCGTATCTCTACCTCAAGGATGCCGAACTGGACCGTGGAGAATACGTTGAACTGGTCGGCCTCCTTGCCGGAGCGGTCGTTGACGAACTCAGCAGCACGCGGCGTGATGACAGGGAGCGAATCTATTACCTGAGAAGCATCCTGGCCTGGATTCTCCGCGATGTTCCCGGTCTGGGTTCTCTCTATCGCGAGCAGCTGCGGGAAACACGGGGTGGTGGTGGGTTCCTTGGTTCCGTCACCCGCGGAATTCGCAACGCAGGGGACGTCACCAGCGGCAAGAAATCCGTCTCCGAAGGCTTCGAGGATGCGGCCGAAGATGTTCGTCGCACCTTCGAGAACGCTTCCAATGCGGTGAACAGCGGGGAAACAGAGTCGCGCTTGAACGAACTCCTGGGCTCCGCCGAGACCGGCATTCGGCAAGGCCTGGACCAGCTCGGTGAGCTATTCCGAAATCTGAACGAGCGGCCCGGGAAAGATTCCACTGATTCGCCGCCGGCCGCCGAGTCCGATGTTGAAGACGCCACCTTCGAGCCTGAGGATGACGACGAGTAGCCGGCACGAGGATACGGCACGAGGATACGGCACGAGGAT
>DAOWMR010000420.1 GCA_030642995.1 Spirochaetales bacterium | reverse complement strand
GTGTAGCCGCATCAAGATAGTTCGGTTTTGCGCGAACTGAGTGCTGGTCTCTACCGGCACGGGGGCTATACTGGAGCCCACAGATGAAACCGTCCCTCCCGGAGCTCTATCTGGACCCGCTCCTCCCGCTTCACGTGCGCCGGAACCCCGTGACCTTTCCGCGTCTCGCTCATGCCGGCGCGCGGGGGATTCTCATCTGTTCTGAGGGCGGGTACACCGTCGTCGAAGCTTCAAACCGAACTTCTCTGGAGGCGCCGGCACTGATGCGGGTTGATCTCTCGGCGGACGCGAAGCTCTCGCGCGGCGGCGGGGTCAGCTCCAATGCCGTGCGTGCCACCACCAGCGGCTGGCTCATTGTGATTGGCGGCCGCCTGTTGGACCAGTTGATCGTCGGGACATTCGGTGACCCGGGGTTCTCCCGGTTCCTGGACGAACTTGACTCACCCGGCCGCTCGGCATGCGATTCCCTTGATGATGAGCTGAATCCCGGCCTGACCGAACTCGGCGCCGAACTCACGGAACGGCGACCGGCCTACCGTGTGCGAGCGCGGTCGCTCCTGACCAATGCACTCCTGCTGCTCTACCGTTCCACGCTTACGACCCCGCAGCTTTCCAGTGGCGACGGTATGCGTCTTGGAGTCGTGCTCGACCACATTGAGCTGCACTATGCCGAGGAGATCACCCTTGCGGGTCTTGCCGAGCTCATGGGCACGAGCCCGAGTTACTTCTCCCGACTGTTCCGGAATGAAGTCGGGATTCCCCTCTTTGAACACGTCAATCGAACACGAATCCGCAAGGCGTGCATCCTCCTCCGGAACCCTGAGCTTTCGGTAACACGGATCGCGTTTGATGTGGGGTACAACAGCGTTTCGTTCTTCAATCGATACTTTCGCCGGGTCATGAACGTTTCGCCCCGGGAGTATCGTCGCTATCTCACCAGGTGAGGGCAAGATAGTTCGGGTTCGTGGCGTTCACTGTGAGTAACGTTCCGCCGAGTGCGAGATACTGAAAATGAAGGAGAGCAAACCATGGCCAGAGATCGACTTGAAGAATTCCTGTCCGAGTCAACCATTGCGAAGCGGTCGGCGGTGCCGGTGAAGGTGGTGTTTCGAAAGGTGCGAATGACGTCGGGAAAGCTCAACCGGGCGTTCGACGTGAACGAAGTCACGATAGGCGGCCGGCCGGAATGTGAGCTGGTTGCCGGGGGCACGGTCATTGCCACGGGGGAGATCATGGAACGAGACGGAAGTTTCTTTTTTGAAGCGAAGGAGTCAAACAGATGAAACTTGGACAGATCCAGGATGTGAAAGTGAAAATGGAAGTGGTTCTCGGAGGCGCCGAGTACACCGTTGCGGAAGTCGCGGGTATCGGGGAGGGCACGATTATCGAGTTGAACACGCTGGCCGGTGAGCCCGTTGAGCTGCGCGCCGGTGGAGAGCGAATTGCTCTCGGCGAGGTAGTTGTCATTGACGAGAGCTTCGGCATTCGAGTCACATCGATTGACGGTGGCGACAAGCGGCAGGGGTCGTAGCATGGAAGATAGTACCTATCCGATCACCGTGCTCGGATCCAAAATCCTCGGACAGAGGATGCAGTCTGAGCGCGAATACAAGGTCAAGCTGTACGATTTCAAGAGGCCGGACAAGTTTTCCCTGGAGCAGATTCACATGGTTCTCGCTCTTCACGAGGCCTTTGGCCGACTGTGCGCCCCGATTTTCAGCGGGATCATCGGCCGACCGGTTGAGGTCCACTGTCACGCTGTCGACCAGCTGGCCTACTACGAGTTTCTGGAATCGATTCCCTCCATCAGTGCTCTCATTCCGCTCACCATGTCTCCACTCAAAGGGACGATGCTGATGCAGATTGACGGCAGGTTTGCGCAGTATCTCGTGCGCGCGGCGTGTGGCTCCGCCCCGGTGGACGCACTCACCGAGCCCACCCGGGAACTGACCGAAATTGAGAGCATCGTGTTGCGGGACGTGAGTGAGCAGGTGATCCCGGCCATTGATGAATCGTGGCGACCCGTCATTGATCTGACGAGCAGCATCATTGACATCCAGACCGATCCACAGATGGTACAGATCATTCCTCCCACCGAAATGATCGTTCTCGCGTCCATGGAAGTTGCTGTTGGGGAGTCCAAGGCTCTCATCAACTTCGCTATCCCGTACCTGACAATTGAGCCGATCATCGGACGACTCAGCGCGCAGTGGTGGTTCGGCAAAGTTCGCTCGGGTTCCGCTCTCACCGGCGCCGGCCGGGCGGCGGACGTTCCCGTGGATGTGGAGCTCTTTGCCGAGGCCGAGCCGATCCGCCTCAAAGACCTTCCCGCACTCGCGGCAGGCGAACCGCTCGAGCTCCCGACGCTTTCATCCGGGCTTGCCCGGATCTCGGCCGGGGGTGTGGCCGTGGCCGAGGTGGGCGTGGATCCGATGAGACTCAGCTGTTCGGAACCGCTGACGCTCGGCGTCACGGCGCACTCTCCCGATCACGGCGAAGCCTCAATCACCGGTCCTGCCGGCGGCGAATCACCGGTTTCTGCATTCCTGTCGACAGCCGTGGATGCCCTTACCCGAAATATGCGGGAAGTCCGGCAGGCTGTGGAGGAAATCCGTGACGACCGCGAGACACTGCTTGCCGAATTCACCGACCGGCCGGCGTCCGGGGCTGATCAGTTCCGGAATCCGGAGATCGACCGGCGCCATCATCATGATGTGGCGGTTGCACTCGCCGCCGAAGACCCGGCCACTATTGGTTTCGTGCTCTCGGGGCTTGCCCCGGAAACAGCCGCCGCAGTGCTTGCGGATCTGGATCCGGCGCTCCAGCCGGAGGTGGTTCGGTCCATCGTTGTCTTGAGCGGCGGCGAGCG
>DAOWMR010000523.1 GCA_030642995.1 Spirochaetales bacterium | reverse complement strand
GTCATTTCCTTTCGAAAGCTCTCTTCCGAGTACCAGGCCACGTGCGGAGTGACCAGCATGTTCTTGAGCTGCAGGAAAGGATGCTCGGGGTCGGGGGGTTCGGAAGCCAGGACATCTGTGGCGGCTCCTGCGACGGTCCCGTTGCGAAGGGCGTCGCCCACTGCCCCCTCATCCCAGATGGCCCCGCGGGCGGTATTGATGATCACCGCCGACGGCTTCATCAATTCCAGTTCCGGCGCTCCGATCATCCCCATCGTCTCGGGGGTGAGGGGCGTGTGAAGGGAGACATAGTCTGACTGTTCGAGGAGGTGTTCCAGCTCGTAACATCGATCCACTCCCGTCATCTCAAAGATGTCGTCATCCAGATACGGATCGTAGGCGCACACCCGAATGCCGAAACCCTTCGCCTTGGGAACCAGCATGCGACCAACCCGGCCCAAACCGATGATGCCCAACGTCTTGTTCCGGAAGTTGAGAATGGGTCTGGCAAAGTTGTAGTTCCACACGCCGCTCCGTGTGGCCGGCATGATGATGTGGATCTTCCGCGCCACCGACATCAGGAGTGTCATCGCGTGGTTGGCCACCTCATCGGTGCAGTAGGCAGGAGTGTTGCACACGGGGATACCGGCGGCGGTGGCGGCCGCGACGTCGACGCACTCGTATCCCACCGAGAGGGTGTGGATGAGCTCGCAGCATTCCAGGGCAGCGATTGTCTGAGCGCTGATACGACGGTCAATGACTGTTATGGCATGGGCGGCTCGTATCTGTTCGGCGAACTCCTCTTCACCGTCCGCCTGAGCTTCGATGATCTGCAGCCCCTCATCTTTCGCCCGGGCTCGGAAATACTCCAAACCCTCGAACTTCATGAAGAGTCGAGGCCCCGCGAACGCAACGGTTTTCATGGTGCGCTAGAGTAGGCCGACGCGAACTGAACTGTCAACGACACTTGACGTGATCACGTTCCGCGTGAAAAGGTGCCATCGCAAGAAGCAAGAGGAGAACGACACATGAAGATATTTCTGGACAGCGCTCTCATCGATCAGATCAAAGAGGTGGCCGGCTGGGGCATTCTGGACGGAGTGACCACCAATCCGAGCCACGTTGCTGCGAGCGGCGCCAATCCCAAAGACCTGTACCCGGAGATCTGCTCGCTGGTGGACGGTCCAGTCAGCCTCGAAGCGGTGAGTCTGGAGGCTGACGCAATCGTCTCCGAAGCCAGGGAACTGGCCAAGATAGCCGACAACGTTGTGGTCAAAGTCCCCATCATGAAGCAGGGACTTATCGCCGTGAAGCGTCTTGCCGCCGAGGGGATCACCACCAACGTGACCGCCAACTTCTCGGCCCCACAGGCCCTGTTGGCGGCCAAGGTCGGGGCCGCTTACATCAGCCCCTTTGTCGGGCAACTGGACAACGCCGGACATGACGGTATGAAACTGGTGGAGCAAATCCGGAAGATCTACGACAACTACGATTACACGACGGAAATCATCGTGGCCGCCATTCGTAATCCCATGCACGTGGTCCGTGCCGCTCTCTGCGGTGCTGATATCTGCACAATGAATTTCCAGGTTCTGGAAATGCTCACCGAGCACCCTCTGACTGATGCTATCCTGGATCGTTTCCTGAAAGACTGGGAGAAGGTTCCCAAGTAGCAAAAGCGGGATCTGTCTCCCAAAAGAGGCAGCCCGCGAACCAACGGAACGCG
>DAOWMR010000519.1 GCA_030642995.1 Spirochaetales bacterium | reverse complement strand
GGTCCCGATCAGCTGATAGGAATAGGTGGCGTCCGGCGCCGGATTGCCATTCATGTCGGTCCCATCCCAGATAATCGCCGGCGGCACGGTCGTACCGAAGTCAAAGGTATAGAGAACCTGATCTCCCGGGATGAATACAAACCCGCGCCAGCTATCCTCGCCGGCAACGTTGTGCGTGATCGCGATAGTGTCTTTCAGACCATCGCCTTCAGGGCTGAAGACTGAGGCCGACGCGCTGACCGAACCGCTTGGAGGCGTGGTATCCACGACAACGTCGGTGGGTCCCGCCTCACTGATCGCTCCGTGCTCATACTCGGCACGAACGCTCACCTGGTATGTGCCTTCCGGCATGGGCAGCGTTCCCGCCGCGTTTACGAAACCGTTGAACTCAATCGGGTTTCCGATCAGAGACCCGACCTCGACACTCTGAAGCGCGGTGCCGGTGGAGTCACCGACGGTGATGACCGCGCTGGAGAGTCGACTCAGGACCACCGGCCCGAAGTCCAGGGTAACGGTATCCTTCACGCCATCGCCGTTGGGTGAGAAGGCGGGGTTGTCAACGCTCAACGTGAGCGGCCGGGCAGCGGTGTCTATTGTCACTGCCGGGAGAGCGAACGCGAAGCTGTTTCCCGCACGGTCCGTGCTGCTCAACTGGTAGACATAATCGCCGTCGGCCAGATCGCGACCGGCAAGATCCTTGCCGTCCCAAATGTAGTCGGCCGGGATGGTGCCCGTCCATTCAACCTTGAACACTTCGCTGCCGGCGGACAGGATTGACCCGACCCACTGATCTTCCGTACTCGCGCTCTGTGTCAGCGAGACAGTGTCTCTTCTGCCGTCTCCGTCCGGAGAAAACACGTCGTACTCTGCGGAGACAGTAGCATCCGGCAAGGTGTTGTCAATAACAACGGTTCGCGGATCACTCGTGCCTGTCACCTCACCGCTGTCGGTTACCGACAGCGTGTAGGTATACTCGCCGTCCGGGACTGCGGCCCCGTCGGCCCCAAGGTCCGAGCCAAGGTAGGTCCCGCCCCACTCGCGGCTGGCTGGTATGGCAACGGTTGTCTCCTTGTCGCGAAGACCGAGGTTCTCCATCAGGCGCCCGAAGAAACCCGGCTGTTCGGTTTCATCCACGCCACTCTCGGTCCAGACGGATTGTCCGGCCGAGTTCTGTATCACGATCTCATACGCCACCACCACATCGTTGCGCGATGCATCGGCAGTGACCGTTATCGGTATTGTGACGGAATCCTGCACGTTGGGTGACGATTGTGGGGAGAGGTAGACGGTCTCCTCATCACCAATACCAATCTCAGGCGGCGCCTCCTGATTGCCCCGAGCAAATGCCCCGGCCGCAACCAGCAATACCATCAGTGGAATCAGAACTTTACGCATACTCCGCTCCTTTTAAACTAGAGACGATTATCTTCTCTCCAGAATAAACTCAACTCGACGATTTTTCCAGAGGTTCTCCCTGTCACTATGCGGAACTATCGGTCGCGCTCCGCCAATCCCAATTGTCCGCATCCTGTCGTTTGCCACGCCAAGAATGATCATGGCTCGCCGCACTTCTTCCGCACGGGCGGCGGAGAGCGGTATCAACTCTTCAATCTGCTCCCGATCCTTTCTTGCGCCCTCCACGTAATAATCATGCGCAGCGTGTCCTTCAATCAGGATCTCATGATCCGGATATCGATTCAAGACTGCCGCGAGACTCCTCAGGGTTTCGAGGTTTTGCTGGAGGTCCTCGCTCGACACGCTGAAGAGATCCGAAGTGTACGGCGCGAAATGGATGCTCGGAACCATGATCCTGAGCGTGAGACCATC
>DAOWMR010000392.1 GCA_030642995.1 Spirochaetales bacterium | reverse complement strand
GCCGATGAAGCGGTGCCATATGAAAGGGTCGACGCAGTGCTCGACGCGCTCAAGCAGTCGAAGGTCAAGGTCATATACCTACTGTCCGACCAGAAGACCGTAGAGTAGGCGGGGGCAATCATGAAGATCCAGAAAAAGGAAATCGCATCCGAGATCTTCACCGGGTCGATGGCCGACATCTCCTTCCTGTTGATCATCTACTTCATGATCACGTCGGCATTCTCGGCAGACCGCGGCATGGATTTTGCCCTCCCCGAGGATACCGACACGCCGGAAATCAAGCAGGAAGACTCAATCGACGTGCATGTGCTGCGCGGTGGCGCGATTGAAGTTGACGCCAAGGGCATGCCTCTCGAGGGCCTGCTCCCGTACGTGCTCGAAAAACTCAAGCAGAACCCGGACAAGCCCGTGATTCTACGCACTGATCCCGACGCCACCTACGGTGACATGATTCGGGTCTTCGACCAGCTGCGTCAGGCCGAATCGGAGTGGACAGACGCGGATGGCCGACCGTTGTACCTCGATGTCCATGAGAATCCGTTGGTAGGGATCAAGACGATTTCGATCCCGACGCAGCGCGAGATCGAGAACCTGTGGTCGATGCTCGGAATTCAGTGAAAGGGGAAGGCATGACCGATTCTCCGAAATCCCCATCCAAACCTGACGCGAATCAGAACTCAACGGTGCCGCTGAGCACCACCCAGACACTGATCGCCGAGGATGTCCAGGACCGCAAGGTCACGCGATGGTCCATCGGAATCGCGGTGATTCTGCATATCGTCATTTTTGCCATTCACTGGCCTACATTTGCCGGCGGTCTTTCCGACGCCCAGGAGAAGAAATCTAAGATCTACGTCGTCAAACAGGTCAAGTTCAAGCAGCCTCCAAAACGCGAGATACAGCAGATAACGAAACCGAAGACCCAAAAGGTCCCGATCCCCGATCCCTCGCCGGACGAACCCGAGCCGATCAGAGATCAGGATCCGGACGAGGACGTCGATTTCGTGCCAGATGAGAATCTGGTTCTCGGAGTTCCCGATGCACCGCCCCCACCCGAGCCGGAGGGGCCCGTTCGCTTCGTGGTCGGCGGCAATATCACGGAACCGGAGAAGCTCAGCGGACCCAACCCAATCTATCCCGAGGCCGCGCGTCGTGCCCGAATTCAGGGTGTCGTGGTCCTCGAGTGCACAATCGGCAAGGACGGGCGGGTGATCAACGTCAAGGTATTGCGGGGCCTGCCCCTCGGTCTGACCGAGAGTGCCGAGGATGCCGTACGAAAGTGGAGATTCAAAGCCTCCACTCTCAATGGAAAGCCCGTGGAGGTTCTCTACATTCTCACGGTGCGGTTCAACCTGCAGTAGAATCTCCACCATGTCTCTGCAAGGATCTTTGAGTGAACTGCCTCTGCCCGACGTCATCCAACTGGTAAGCGTCTCCGGCAAGACAGGTGCGTTCGAGATTCAGGGGGAACATGAGGCGGGGAACATCTTCCTCCGAGACGGGCAGATTGTCGATGCCACTGTCGGCCGTCTCCGCGGAGATGCCGCGGTCTATGAAATGGCCATCTGGTCGCAGGGTTCCTTCGTTTTCAGACCCGGCGAGGAGACCGACGAAGTCACCATCCACATTTCAAACGCCAACCTCATGATGGAAGCGGCGCGACGGCTCGACGAGTGGCGAGTCCTATCGCGGAAGATCCCCTCCCTCGATTTGGTACCGTACTTCACGACCCGCGAGAAAGGTGCGGACCAGGTCACCCTGAGTCCGCAAGAGTGGATCCTCGTCACCCGGATCGATGGTGAACACTCTATCGAGGAGATCGCCAACCAGCTCAGGTGGGCGCCCTTCGACGTCTCCAAGTTACTCTTTGGGATGATCACAACGGGATTAGTGGCGCTCGGCAAACCCGGCGAATCCGGGCAAACGGGGAAACGACAGCAGCCGGGACTCAACCCCGTGACCCTCCTTGGCCTGGCCGAGAAGATTCGAGCCGTGGCGTTGGATGTCGTGGGATCGGGTGGTGAACGCACCATCGAAAAACAGTATAATTCGGCGCGCACCCTGATCGAACGCGGAGAGGGATTCAACGCATTGCGCGAGATGGTGGAGCAGCATACAAAAGCGATCTCGTTGCTCAAGGGCGCCGACACCGCTGCGATGTTCGATGAGCAGGTTCGCCCCTTGCTCGGTAAGATGCAACAAATCTGAAAGTGATCTCGTTATGACAACTGGAGGCAAAAAATGAAATCGAGGGTCAGCCGAACGATAATCGCAGCAGCGGTGTTTCTCCTGTTGCTGGCGGTGACGGTGCCTGCGAACGCCGAGTGGAACAAGGGCCTCGAGGCGTACAACAAGAAGGACTGGGCAACTGCGGTCAAGGAGTTCGAGGAGGTCACGAAGACCAATCCGGATTATGCGGGCGCCTACTATATGTTGGGCGTATCGCAACGGGCCGGCGGCCAGCTGAGCCCAGCCATCGCGAGCCTGCGGAAGGCTGTGGAGCTCGATGGCAGCCAGGCCTCGTACAAGATCGCTCTCGGTCAGGCCTTGTTGCAGGCGGACCGTTACCAGGATGCATATGAGGTGCTCAAACCACTGAACATCAGCTCATTGGATGCTTCACACCGTACGAGCTATGCTCTGCTCTTCGCTCAAGCTGCAACCAAGACGAATCGTCCCGGAGAGGCCGTTAGCGTGCTGACCACCCAGGCCAGGGCCGATTCAGGAAACCCACGTCTCCAACAGGCCCTTGGTTCGGCCTACAGCGCCGCCGGTGATGATCCAAAGGCCTTCGAGGCGTTTAAAAAAGCTTTTGAGCTGAATCCCAAGGATGTTACCAGCGGGCGAAACGCCGTTCGTGCCGGAATCTCGGTTGCGCGGCGCTCGAGCTCGCCGCAACAGAAGTCACGCTATTACAGCCAAGCGGCTCAAGTTGCGGAGAAGTTGGCGACGAGCTCGCCGACCTTTGACCACCAATTGCTCGCCGGTGAGGCGTGGCTCGGCGCCAAGGAGTACTCCAGAGCTCTGGGATGGTTTGATAAGGCGCGGGCACAACAGTCGAACGCCCTCGTCTATTACTACTCCGCCCAGTGCAAGACCTCACTCAACCAGCTCAATCCGGCCATCGCCGACCTCCAGCAAGCGCTCAAGATCGGCGCGTCGGGCAAACTCCGAACCCAGGTGTACAACCAGGGCGG
>DAOWMR010000408.1 GCA_030642995.1 Spirochaetales bacterium | reverse complement strand
CGGGCGAAAACGTCATAGTGAATGTTGGTGTGGAGTTTGCGAAGCAAACTCCGGACAATGCCACCACCTGACGAAGCTCGTTATTCCGACGAAGCCCTAATCACCAAGGTTCATCCTGACCCCGCAAATCGTCGGAGGTTGCTTCGACCGTCATTCGGCTGGCCGGGCGAAAACGTCATAGTGAATGTTGGTGTGGAGTTTGCGAAGCAAACTCCGGACAATGCCACCACCTGACGAAGCTCGTTATTCCGACGAAGCCCTAATCACCAAGGTTCATCCCGACCCTGCATCGTAAGCATACGAACCGTCCCCTGCAACTCATTGATCTGCTGTTTCTGGGCGGTGATCAGGCGCATGAACTCTTCGGCCGAGGCTTCGTCGGGGGACTGGTCGGCGCGGGTGTGAGGGTGCGGGTTGACATCGCGGTAGTCATCTTCGGCTTCAATCTGCGTCAGCTCAAAGCTGTCTTCGTATTCCTCAAGGTCCAGGGGCATCTCGGGGAACCGCTCAGAGTGAACGATCTTCTGGGCAACGCGATCGATTCCTTTCAAGATGAGCGAGTCGCGTCCGACGAGTGCGAGCGGCACGGTATCGGCTACCGCTTCCCGGACGATGTAGTCGTAGTAGAGAAAGCCCAGGCAGATCGGGTCCACGGAAAGGTTCTGTTCAATCAGCGTTCGCAGGCTCTGCACAATCTGCATGTCCTCCGGCCGGTCTCCCATGCTGACAATAATGCTGGGTCTCAGCTGCTCAATGGCCTCGCGCGCGGTGCGGGCCGCCTTCTTGCTGATTTTCTCGATGGCGTCCACGATCTGATTGATGCTCGGTGTCGAGTTTGGCTTGGCCTCCCGGAGAATGGTCCCGAGAAGCCGCGTGACGCCCTTGTGGTTGTTGAACGTTTGCTGCAGCAGTCTGAACACGACGTTCTTGAGGAAACCGTAGGCGTTGAGGATTGAGGGGGGCTGCGGTGTGGTGACGAGGATACCTGAGTTCGACATGAGAAAGAAGTCCAGCGTACTGACATGGCTGCCGGACCCCAGATCAATGAGGATGTAGTCGGCATCAAGCTTTGTGAGATTGGAGATGATGCTGCGTTTCTTCGAGTACGTGATGTTGGCCACGCCGGTCACAAGTACGTCACCCGGCACAAAGTCCAGGTTGGGATAGGGCGTGCGCATCTTCACGTCCCGGAATGAAATCGATTTATCGGTGAGCAAATTGCCCAGTCCGATGTTTCGGTTTTTCAGTCCCAGATAGGTGTGCAAGTTGGATCCGCCAAGGTCCAGATCCACGAGGATGGTTCGCTGGCCGAACGACGCGAGGGATATGCCGAGATTCGCAACAAGAACACTCTTTCCAACCCCACCCTTGCCGGAGGCGACGGGGAGAATCTTGCAGCGGGCGTTTTGGTTGATCAGCATCCCGACACTCCTCTTTCCGGTAGTATAGCGGCCGCTATAGTTTGCGAAAAGACGATCGGTGCGGTATAGTGCAGGATCGGAGTGGGTGGGATGCCAGAGATCTTTGATCAGAACCCGTCAAGTCGCGTGTTTCATGTCGATCAGGAATGTTACGTCCTCTACCTTGGGGCGCATTGGGACGACTACAAGCCGTTCCTTCGGTTGGGTACTTCTGTTCATCTCCCCGCCGGGCTCCCGCCGATCGTGTCCACGATCGTTGTGCCGGATGTCCTGACCGGCAGCCCACTGGACGAGCCGGCGAGCCTTGCCGGTGATGCCACGGCCGGCACCCACTATATTGGTGACGTCAGGACGATCAACAAGCTCAAAGCTTTCCTGAAGCAAGAGACCATTGCCGTTGAGGCTCTCAAGAGGGCTTCGCACGAGGAGGACGACAACCGCCATGTGTTTGTCTACTCCTACCGGGACGGCAATCTGAAGATTAAGTATCACAAGAGCGAGATCTTTGATCTGCATCGACGCGAACGTCAGGACGGTCACTTCGTTGCCCGGGCTCAGTCAATCAAGAATGAGTTCGTGCGCGGCCCGTTCAAGCTTCCGAGTGACGCCTATCAGCGTCCCGGATTCGCCGTCGTGGCCGGCGCCGGTTACCTGATTGCCCGCGGTGAGATTGCCGCGCTGAGTCTTCGGGACGACTATTTCAGTGAATTGGCCAGGGCCGGTATTGATCCGGATCGACTGACGACCGTTCACGCTGCCTCCGTCGGTGATGCGTTGCTGCGGTTCTTCAAGCGGAGCCGGGCCAAGGGGAAAACGGCGCGGGTCTCGACGCCGAACGCCGGCGAGGTCAAGGCGCTTGCGGGGATCTTCCGTGCGAACAGTCTTTCCCCACTCAAGGTGAACCTCCTGGACCCCACATCGTTCTCATTCCATCGATTTGCCGTAAGAGGGGCCGCCGGGCAGTTTGAGGCAACGTTGCAGGAGCTTGATACACCTATCGTTTTCGGTTCCGGGGCTTCCTCGGCAACGTCCGCGATGATTGTAGATCCGGATGCGGGGACTGTGACCCTTGATGGACGAAAACGGCCACTCCTTGACGGCTGCGTTTATCAGCCGGTTGACGAGTCGCTTTCGCGGACACTCATTGCCGAACGCTATCTTCCGGAGAAGAACTACCCCTATCGCGACATGCTGAGCTCGGATGAGAACAATCTGCTCGGCCAGATCGCGTTTTACTTCAGCGAGCTGTTTGCCGGGCGAGATGTCGGGAAAGTTCTGCGAACGATCAGATCGAGTTCTATTGCGAAGGATCTCAGCCGTGGAGCTTCCCTTGATCCGGTCACTGAAATCGTCCTTGCCAACACTCTGGAGTTCATCCGATTCCTGCGTGCAGCGGAGCCTGACGCGGGAAGGGCCGCGGACGGACTGGCGGGCATTCTGGAGAAGCGGGTCACGCCGTCGTCAATTCCGGCAACCCTGCCGCTTATTGCTGAAATCAGCCGTCGCGACAATGTTCCCTATCTCTTCTACCGTTTCGCCTCCCGGATCACCGGTGATCGG
>DAOWMR010000097.1 GCA_030642995.1 Spirochaetales bacterium | reverse complement strand
CGAGTCACCATTTTCAATATCGGCGGGTTCCCGGCGGTGATTAGGTGACCGAGTGGTTAAGTGACCGTATTGAGTATTCGCTCACTGTTGTACAGACGGCTGGTGATGAGTGCGATGACGGATATCAGAAGCGCATTCACCGCCACCGTCACGAGCAGCTGCCCGAGCTGAATCTGGCTGAGAATGATCCCCTTCAAACAGAACACAACGTTCACCAGGGGGATCAGATAGAGTGACAGCGTGCCCGCGGTATCCATGGTCATCGTCACGACGCCCATGACGATGACGACGATATACACCGGCATGATGTAGCCCGAACCTTCCTTCATGTTCTTCGCCAAGGATCCGAGGAGAACGATGATGGAGGCCGCCACACCGCTGCCAACGAGCAATACCAGAAAAAGCGCCGAGATTGAAAGCGGCGTGAGCACCATTGCGCCGCTGAACTCGGCGGCCCCGAGAAACGAGCGGTTCACACTGAACGCAATGAGTAGGCCGAGAAACGAAGAGGTGCTGTTGATCATCCCGGAGGCAATGACAAAGAAGATTTTCCCGAGTGCGATGGATGTTCGAGAAACCTGGTTCACGAGGAGTGCGGCCAGGCTGCCGCGCTCCTTCTCTCCGGCGGTGATGTCAAGGCCCATGCCCATACTTCCGGCGAATATGTAGATGATGATCACGTAGGGGAGAAGCATGGCGAGCATGCCGACACCCTGAGATTCGGGCGGGGCGGTGTCTATGGTCACCACCTGAAGGATATCCAGTTCATTCAGTGTGAGCCCGACTTCCGCGAGGACCTGACTGCCGAGCATATCCTCGTAGGCATCTACGGCCCGACTGATCATGCCGGCGGCATACCCCTGGTCGTTGGAGGTTGAGTCGGAATGAATGGAGACAGTGCCGGTTGATCCCACCCTGAAATCGACGGGAAACACCACGGTCAACCACTCGGTGGAAGAAGGATCAGTCAGTTCAGGCCCGTCCAATGGGAGGAAGCGGATGTAGCCGCTGAGGATCTCACCAAAGGTGTCGTCGGGCGCATTTCGGATGTCCACGATATAGGTTTTCGCCGTGCGCTCCTCCTGCTGCAATCCCTGAAAGAATCCGAGCGCGGTGAATATGATAGGCATGAGGAAGAGAGGCAGAAGGTAGTTGGCGAAAACCGCTCGCCGGTCTCGGAAAACGTTCCGCAACTCCTTTCGGAGTATCACCAAGGCGTCGCGCAGAATTGTCGCTTTCCTCTTTCCTTCGCTACCTGGTGTCATTTTTCTCTCCGCCCCTCTCCAGTGCCAGCGAGAAGAAGACTTCTTCCAACGACGGCTTGTCGTACCTCTCCATGAGCTGTGCGCGAGAGCCTTCGGCTACCAGTGCCCCGTCAAGGAGAATGCCAATCGTGTCGCACAGCTTCTCAGCCTCGCTCATGATGTGCGTCGACAGCAACACCGTGCGACCGCGTTCCCTGAAGTCATGGAGGAAGTCGGCTACGGTCTTCGCCGCCAGCAGGTCCAGGCCGGCGGTCGGTTCGTCAAAGATGATGATCTGTGGATCGTGAATCAGGCTCACCGCGATGGCCGTCTTCTGCTTCATCCCGGAAGAGAGCTTGGCCATGGGTCGATCCAGGAACTCGTCCATCCCAAGATAGCCGGAGAGGTGTTGCACTCGCTGCCGGATGGTGTCGAGCTCCATGTGATTGAGCTCCCCAAAGAAACGGAGCAACTCGCGCGGCGTCAGGTTGCCGGAGAGCTTCATGTCTCCGGTCAGGAATCCAACACGGTCCCTGATCTCCCGTGCGTTGGAGGATGCGTTCAGCCCGTCGACCGAAATAGTTCCGCTGTCGGGAGTGAGGAGTGTCGCGATGCATCGGAGCATGGTGGTTTTCCCGGCGCCGTTTGGCCCGAGCAGCCCGTAGATCATCCCCGGTTCCACCGTGAAGCTCACGTTGTCAACGGCAACAACCGTTTTGCGCCGGGTTGTGAAGGTCTTCCGGACATTTGAAACAGCTACCATCAATTCTCCGCGCGAACTATAGCGACCTTTCATGCCGTTGACCACCCTCGGAGCTACGGATAGCCTGTGATAGATGGAACGGATTGCGCGGGCCCTCCTGGTGTTGCTCGGGTTGCTCATTGTCGGGACCGTCATGGTTTCGTGCGCAACTCGGCAGGAGGCGCCGGAGGATCGGCTTGCTCTCATTTACCCGGAAGAACGCCCCTTTCCTGAAAGTCGATTCACATCGATCTCCGGACTGTCCATCCACTATCGCGTGTGGCAACCGGATGGTGAGCCTGTGGGCAAGATCCTGCTCCTTCACGGCCTCGGCGGATCCACCTACTCCTTTGATCGCCTTGTCCCGCTGCTTGTAGCGGACGGGTACGCCGTTGCGGCAATTGATCTCCCCGGCTTCGGATACAGCGATCCAGCTCTCAAGTTTGAGCACACGGCACAAAATCGACTTGGCCTCGTCTGGACGCTCATAGATCGATTGGACACCGACGACAACCAGTTCAACCCGTTATCACGGTGGTATGTCGTGGGGCATCAGATGGGCGGCGAGTTCGCCGTGTGGATGGCCGGCGACCGTCCGGGCAGGGTGGCCGGCGTGGTGCTCATCGCGACCGTTCTGGGTCAAAATCGACCTGGGGGACGGATGGCATGGTTCCCCCCGGTCAGGTGGGCGCTCCGCGCGTGGCTCAACAACAGCCTCTACACGCCGGATGGCGTTCGGGAACTCCTCGAAGACGCATACGGCCGGCCCCCGACCGAGGAAGCGGTTGACGGGTACCTCGCGCCGCTGGTCCGCGACGACGCGCAGAAGGCGTTGATTAATTTCGCAAAGACGGTCGGGCCGGAGATCCCGGACCTCGCGGCCGTGGATGCCCCGGTGCTCTTCGTGTGGGGCAGCGAGGATAGTTGGCGGTCGATGGAAGACGGTCAGCTCCAGGCGGACGGGAAGCCGGGCAGCCGGTTTGAGATCATCGAGGGCGCCGGCCATGTCCCGACGGATACCCACGCCGAGCAATTCTTAAGGATACTCACCCGCTGGATCGCCGCGGTTGCTTCCTCGCAACTGTGATACTCCGCAAATAAACAACGGCAACGATCGCGACCGTCACAAAGAGAAAGATGGTGAGGGTCAGAAAGACATGCGCAATGCCAAAGCGTATGCTGACAAAACTTCCGATCAGCGGGGCCACGAACCATCCCATGCTTGCAATGGAAGACTGCACTCCAAAGAGCAGACCTCGGCGGGCCGGAGAAACCTGGGAACTGAGATCAGCCTGGACCAGCGGCTCCACGCCACCCAGAAAGAAAGTAGCGAGAATGAAGAACGCCGAGAATGACCAGATGGATCCGGCGAAATAGACAGGGAGCGAGAACACCCCCGCAATGGCAAGCATGATTCCAACGAGGAGCAGGCGGGGATAGCGATCGCCCAGTCGGACGATCGTGACCGCGGAGAGAGCAGTAACGGCCCCCCGGCCGGCGGAGATCATTCCCGTTGCGGTTGCAGACCCGGCGAGCTCGCCACGCAACTCCTGAACGTAGAGCGGAAGGAACGGAATGGGGAGGGCCCGCACGAACCGGAGCATGAGGATCAGGACGAATAGCCCAAGCATCTGTATGGAGATGATCGACGCGACGCTTCCGAATAGTCTCTGCCTGGGCGGTTCCGTGGTGGCGTCGGCGGCCGACCCGTCAGTCTTGGACTCATCGACATTGGATTCCCGCACCAACAACAGCACGAGTACAAACCCGATTGCCACCATCGCACCGCCAATGAGGAAGCTCGGCCGGTATCCAATCCATTCCGCGACCAGACCGCCAATCATCGGCCCCACCGATATGCCGATGAAAGTGGAGGAAGAAAGCAGCCCAAGTGCATAGCTCAACCGATGCTTCGGAGTTCCCGTGGCGACGAGCGCGGCTGCGGCGGTCATGGTGCCGGTGAAGAGCCCCTGGCATATCCGGAGGACCAAGACCGCCTGGACACTTTGTGTTATCGCCATCAAAGACATGATGATGGTTCCGAAGAACATGGCCCTGAGCATCATCAGTTTCTTTCCCCACCGATCCGCAAGCAGGCCCCAAATCGGCGCCATGACCGCCATGCCGAGCGCGGGGGAGGCCGAAAGAATGCCGGTCCACAGACGGAGTTCATCCGGATCGGTGACGCCGAGTTCCTGGATATAGAACGGGACGAACGGCAGAACGAAACCGAACCCGGCGATAGCGAGTAGTTGAGATAACCAGGCGCCGTAGAGATTACGTCGCCACATAGCTTTTCATCATGTGATATTGGCCTCCCAGAGTAGCATGCCGCCGCGTCTCTGTAGTAGTCTTGAACACTGTGCAACCTAGGAGACAAGACTGGTTCTGGCGAGAAATTGTCCACATCGATCTCACCCGCGGGTTTCGCTATGCGATCGTCCTTCTCGTCATTGATGTAGCTCTCCTGGTAGTTGACGGTATTCGACTGGCCCAGGGTGTGATTCCGGCGCATCGTGGCTACTACTACGCCTTCCTCGCTCACGGGGCGTTGCTCGGGATTCTGGTGGTAGTTCTGGTGATCTACTACTTCACCCGCCCATCATCCGCCGATGCAGTCACTCGCGGCCACGCGGTACTCGTGTTTGGTCTTGCCGCGATACTCCTCGTCTTCTGCACCGCTTCAACCATGATTGACCAGGCCATTCACGGACAGATCACAGTCTACGTGATCGGCACCATGGCCATTGCCGTGGCGGTGTACATGCCACCTCAGATCAGTGTTCCTCTGTTCATGCTCAACCACGCGGGGTTTCTCGCGGCGATGACCTTCCTGCAGCCCGACCGCGCCACTCTCATGAGCCACTACGTGAACGGTAGCATCGTGATGATCCTTGCAGTGGTGATCACCAAGTTGATGTTCGATTCCCAGAGGCGGGTCTTTCAGGGAATGTCCATTATCCAGAACCAGCAGCACAAGCTGGAACGCCTGGCAATTGAGGACAGCCTGACCGGGCTGTACAACCGACGATACGCCGACTCACGGCTGGCACAGGAGTTTGAGCGATCGCGGCGGTACGATCGACCCTTCAGCGTTGCCATGGCAGACATAGACCATTTCAAGAGAGTCAACGACACCTACTCCCACCAGGTCGGAGATGAGGTTCTGAGACAACTGGCCGGGCTGTTCCGCGCGGATATCCGTGCGGTTGACGTTGTTACGCGCTACGGGGGTGAAGAGTTCGTCATCATACTCCCGGAAACAACCGAAGCGACGGCCTATACCGTCTGCGAAAAGATGCGGTGGTCCGTTGAACGACATAACTGGCATGTCATCGCGGATGAATTGGCCGTTACCATCAGCATAGGTGTGTCGGGGAGCAATGTGGCGGACGATCTCGCCGGAATCTTGCGGGCCGCGGACGACCGCCTCTATCAGGCGAAGCACGCCGGAAGAAATAGGGTTGTGATTGGATCATCAATAAGAGAGCGAGGATGAAGAAATGAACCAGGACCAGGTCAAAGAGCAACTGTTGCGACTCGAGGACGACATTGAGGACTTCTTCCTCATCTTCAGCGGCAAACGGAGCAAGAAGGCCAACGGCCTCTATCACCCCGATACGAGAGAAATCATCCTCCACAACAGGAACTTCGAAAGCGACACCGCATTGATGTACACGGCAATCCATGAGTTCGCCCATCATATTCACTTCACCACCTCACCCGTTCCGGTTGGTCCACGTGCCCATACCGTTGAGTTCCGCAGTATTCTCCACCGGCTGCTGGATAAGGCGGAAGAGCTGGAAATCTACACCAATCCTTTTGATGCGGATCCGGAGTTCGCTGCACTCACCCACAAGATCAAGACACGGTTCCTGACACTGAACGGCCGACTCATGAAGGATTTCGGTGAGACCCTGATAGAGGTGGAGGTACTCTGCAAAAAGCGAGGCGCCCGGTTTGAGGACTACGTGGAGCGGGTGCTGTCATTGGACAAGCGCACGGCCACAACCCTGATGAAGATTCACAGCTACGACATCAACCCGGAGCTCGGCTATACCAATATGGTCACCGTCGCGGGAATCCGCACCGAAGAGAAGCGTCTGGAGGCTGAGGAGAGGTTTGAAGCCGGGCAATCCCCGGACATGGTAAAGATCGGGCTCAAGGCCCGGCCGAGCGATGAACCGGAAGACCCAATCAGGAAACTGGAGAAAGAGCGACTCAGAATACAGAGGACGATCCGCAGTCTGCAAACCAAACTGCAGGAGGTAGAGGAACGTCTGACTCATATGTCGAAGGACCTGCACGGCGGGGAGGCCGAGCCCGACCAGGAGAGCAACATCAGGCAGTTTCCCGGTGCGTCCGGTCCGTGATGGATCTTGGACGGCGAATCAGGATTTCAGTATTCTCACCCGCATGAGCAGCGCACTGGATAAGATCGACTACAAGATTGTCCCGGGACTGAACAAGGACCGCAAGCTAAAGCTGTACGCCTTATCAACGTGTGCCTTCTGCAAGAAGGCAATGACCTACCTTGAGGAACAGGGATACGAGTTCCAGTACATTTACCTGGATGAGATGGACCTTAACCTCAAGCGTGAGGCCAAGAAGGAACTCAAAAGCACCTACGAGAATATCCCGGTGTTTCCCATTCTGACAATTGACGACACGGATGCCGTCAGCGGTTTCATTGCGCCGAAGTGGGCTGAGCGACTCGGCATAGAATGAACGCCCGAACAAAGACACCGGCCGACGCACACCAATTTATTGAATCGGTGGCGAACAAGCAGGGTTGGAAAGTGAATCACGATACCGAGTTCGTGAATCACCTCGCTGCCGGCCTCGCGCGAAACTACAACACGTACGGATACTACCTCTGCCCGTGCCGGGATGGCGACGGGGAACGCCCCGTGGACAAGGATATCATCTGCCCCTGCGAGTACGTTGCGGCGGATCACGATGAGTACGGCCACTGCCTGTGCGGCCTCTATCTCTCCAAGGAGTATGCCGCGTCCGGACAGGAACCCTCATCAATTCCCGAGCGGAGAGAAGGCGGAATCTGACGGGTCGGGGGTGTATCAGGAGAGGTGCTTTCGCACCGCTGCCACGAGTGCTTCAACATCCTCCATCGTCGAATCAAAAGAGAGCATCAGGCGTACAATGTCCGCTTCGGCATCCCACTCGTAAAAGAAAATCTCTTCCTGGATCCGCGAAAGAGCTGGACGGGGGAGCCGGGCAAATACGCCATTTGCTTCAACAGGATAGACAATCTCGACGGCGGGGATACTCCGGAGTCTGGCCGCGAGTTCGCGGGCCAGCTCGTTGGCGTGCAACGCGTTCTCTCGCCAGAGATCGGTGCCGAAGAGAGTGGCAAACTGGGCGGAGATGAAACGCATTTTGCTGGCCAGCTGCATCCCCTGCTTCCGAATGTAGGTGAGCTTCTCCGCGAGCTCAGGTCTCCAGACGACGATAGCCTCACCGAACATGACTCCGTTCTTGGTCCCGCCGAGCGAGAGCATGTCCACCCCGAGCCGGCCGGTGATCTCTCCGAGATCCAAACCAAGTGAGACAGCCGCGTTGCTGATCCTTGCACCGTCCATGTGCAGATACATGTCGTTCTTGTGGCAGATCCTGGCGATCTCCCGAACGCGGTCGGAATCGTACACGGTACCGACTTCGGTGGCCTGGGTCAGGGAAACGATCTTTGGCTGGGAGTGATGCACGTTTCCGCGGGCGGACAGAAACGGGAGGATCTGGTCCGGAGCAATGCAACCGTCGGAGGTCGTAACCGGCAGAAGCTTGGACCCGATGTAGTTCTCCGTTGCTCCACACTCGTCGCAGTTGATGTGCGAAACATCGGAGCAGATCACCCCGTGGTAGGAAGTCAGGGCAGCCTGCATGCCGATCACGTTGGCGCCGGTGCCGTTGTAGACAAAGAACACTTCGGCCCGCCGGCCGAAAAGATCCTTGAAGACACGGTTGGCGGCCAGAGTCCACTCATCTTCACCGTAGGCTATGGCGTGACCCCGGTTTGCCTCATTCAGGGCTTCCATGATAGCCGGATGGACGGTGGCGCTGTTGTCACTTGCAAAGAATCGGCCGCTCAATGAGAACCTCCATAGGCACGACGCTCATTGATTGCCGCTGCCATCCGTTTCAACGTGTCTGATTCGGGCTCAATTGCCAGGGCGGCCTCGCAGTCCGCCGCAGCCCCCGCGAGGTCCCCGAGTTGAGTTCGGAGCGCACTCCGTTGGTAGAGACAGTCTATGCAGTGCGGATCATTGGCCAGACAGTTCCCAAAATCAATCTCTGCCTGATCGTAATCGCCGAGCACCCGACACACGGTCCCTCGGTAGAAATGAGCGCGACAGTTTGATTCATCAAGCTCCAGGGCGGCCGAAAAATCATCAAGCGCCGCCCGATAGCTTCCTTCCGCGAACTCCGCCATGCCGCGATGCATAAGAACAACAGTCCGCACGAATGACTGCGGTTGAGACTCAAGGATCCGTGTATAGATTTCTTTTGCCCGGGAGTGCTCTCCGGCATTGTGTGCCTTCAGCGCCGACAGCAATTCGGAGTCCAGATTGCTCACCGTAGCCCCGCCCTGACTCGTGCCGGAAATGTCGCCCGCGAGGGAGGACGAAACACCAAGATCGGCTGGTTCAAAGTGCAGTGGGCCATCAAAAACCGGAATGCTCCCGTTCACCGCCGATTCGTTGGACTCGACCGTCTTGCTCAATGACCGCCAGAAGCTCGCTCGACGTTCCGAAAGCTCGGCAGTCAGCATTCGTTGGTAGTTCCGGATCTCCTGG
>DAOWMR010000424.1 GCA_030642995.1 Spirochaetales bacterium | reverse complement strand
TGGCAGGGGATCTACTTCTGCGAGTTCGACGGTCCGCGGAGCAGGTCATTTACGGTCACGATCGGCACCGACTACAGTTCAACTAATACGCGGTGAACTCGATTCGGTAGGTGCCTGATGCGTAGTCAGTGGTCCCAAGCACATAGAAGATGATATATGCTGTGCCATTATCCAGATCCTGACTGTTCACTGCAGCTTGCAGCAGATAGGTCATGAGAACAGTACCATCTGCTTCGTACGAAGCAAAATGGAACGGAAAGAGGTTTATTCCGAGGATTCCTTTCAGTTTCTCATCATTGTGGTAGACATTGAAATCCAGTCAGCCGGCATTTGCAGGCACAAGAGCCTTGTAGTAGTCCGCATCGGACGCAGAACTGATAGTTCCCTCAATGGCGTACCAGTCATTCATGGTGAACGTGGTATCCTCCGGCGTCAAGATTGAGCCATTGCCGACATCATCGGCTTCATAATGGGTATCAGCCACATTGATCGAACAACCGAGAACGAAGATCGCGAGGAGCGTCACCAGCAGAGACAGTTTCAGAACTTTCACATGAACCCCTTTCAAGATATGGTTTGCAATTGGCGTCACTTCTACCAGCGCTCCCTATCGATGTCAAGTCGGCACGTCTTCTCCTGCTGGTCATGAGCGGCGGCCGTTGCTATGCTGCCCCGAGGGAGATGCATATGTTCAAGAGGGTGGTTGAAGATCATCAAGACGAGAGCTTTTCCAGCATTGAGAATGCGAGGGAATATGCGGAAAGCGCTGAGAAGTCATCGAGTATGAGATTCAGAGGATTCTTGAATCGACTGAAGAGTCTGGATATCAGGGGAAGGTACCTGGAAATTGGCGCGGGCTCCGGTGTGTTGGCGGCAATGATCGCGGCAGATCACAAAGACGTGAATATCACAGCTGTCGAGATCTCCCCGGATATGATTACTGTCGCGAACGAGAATATCAAGGAGAAGGGGCTGGACTCTCACATACAGTTCGTCGCCGCGAATATCGAGGATGAGAATGTCTTGCAGAGTCTGGGAACGTATGACCTGATTTACTCGACGTTTTCCTTACACCACTGGGAAAATCCGAGAGAGATGATTCGCAACTCAATGAGATTGTTGAATGATGGCGGCGTGCTGATGATTCATGATTTGAAACGTGTGTGGTGGCTGTATTGGATCCCCATGCAAACGGGTTTTTTCAAATCGATACGGGCGGCCTATAGGTCGCATGAGATCAAAGACACTCTGAAGGAAATGGGCGCAAGCAAATTCGAGATCACCAGCATATTTCCATTCTTCATGCAGATCATAACCATCTGGAAATAGCCAGGAAGTGCTGGGAGTTTGTCATGAAAGTAGCTGACTTGCACTGCGACACCGTCGGACGTATTCAGGCTGGGGTCGATATCAGGACGGGAAACCCGGCCGGCCACGTTGACATCCCGCGCCTTCGCGCGGGGGATGTGGGACTGCAAGCGTTTGCGGCGTACGTATCGCCCGACGTGGATCCGCACCGCGCATTCCAATCGGCGCTCTCAAAGATTGAATCGATTGAGGAAGCGTGCCGGACGAACCAGGATGACCTGGAGTTGGTCACCAACGCCGCGTCCGCCGAGCAGGCGTCCGCCGGTGGGAAGACGGGCGTGCTTCTGACCGTGGAGAACGGTCATGCGATTGAGGAGAGTGTTGACAATCTCGAGACGCTCCGACGACGGGGAGTGCGGTCGATGACCCTCGTACACTCGAAAAACACGAGCTGGATGGCCTCATGCTCCGAAGAGCGGTGCGAATTTGACGGCCTCACCCCATTCGGTGAGCGGGTGGTAGACGCAATGAACGAGCTCGGCATGATCGTGGATGTCTCCCACGCGCACGAGTCCGCCTTCTGGAAGGTGGCCAAGCGCGTTCGACGATCAGGACGGCCGTTCATCGCTTCCCACTCGAACGCATGGGAGCTCTGCAGCATTCCGCGCAACTTGAAGGACGATCAGATTCGTGAGATCGCCGATCAGGGTGGTGTGATCGGAATCAACTTCTTCGCTTCGTTTCTGGATGAGCGATACCACGGAGCGGCCGTGGAACGAAACAGGGACATTCGAGCCGCCGCCGCACAAGCCGAGCTTGAGCACAATCGCAGCCATGGTTGGGACCCGAAATGGTCGGACAAGTCCTCGCAGGACCTCGGGAAAGAGTACCGGCGTCGCATGGCAGGAATCGTGGTCACCTCTGAGTCGATTGTTCGGCACATTGACCACATCGTGGAACTTGTCGGGGACGACTGCGTGGCGTTTGGGTCTGACTTTGACGGTATCCTCTCCACGCCGGAGGATGTGACCGGGAGCAACGCGTATCCGCTGATTCTCGACCTGCTCAGGGAACGCGGTTACTCAGAAGCCACGCTGGAAAAGATCGCCTGGCAGAACTTCCTGCGGGTACTGCGGGCGCACGACTGAGGTGCGATCGGCGAATCACGGCGCCGTATCTCCGGGGTCGGCCTGCTACTCCGCCGCCGGGTGAGGCATCAGGTACTGTCGGATGATCCGGTATTCACCCCGGCGTTCCTCAAACTCGAACACGTCCATGAACGCAAAGCGGCTATTCGGGTAGATGTAGGTGGGCCGGCCGTGACCTGGGAAGAATCGGACCGGTTCGTCATAGATGAGGTTCATGGACTTGTAGTCGTACTGCTCAAAGCTGACTTGCTCGGCTGCGCGGAGATCTTCCATGCCCTCTGTTAACTCGGGCTCCCCTCCTGGGAAGTACGTGATACGTATCGCATCATTCCAGTAGCAGCTCAGAAATCCGTTGATGTCCTCAGTGTTCAGCGACTCAGTCCAT
>DAOWMR010000403.1 GCA_030642995.1 Spirochaetales bacterium | reverse complement strand
GGGGAAGCCGATTGTTCTATGCTCGCTCGGCGACGGGATGACTCAGCAGGGCGAAGTGCTTGAGGGAATTGCCCACGCGGTACGCGACACGCTGCCGGTGCTGTTCCTCGTCCAGGACAACTCATTCGCCATCTCAACCAAAACGAAAGGGCGAACGTTCTATTCGACTCCTGACGGAGACGCGGAGAGCTTCTACGACATTCCAGTCAGGCACGTTGACGGTCGGGACCCGGTTGCTTCCTACCATCTCTTTGGGGAAGTCGTCGCCGAAATGCGGGAGACGCGTGCACCTGCCATCATCGTCTTTGATGTTGACCGACTTTCGAGCCACACCAACGCAGATGATCAGCGCATGTATCGATCTGCAGACGAGATTCAGCGCGTGCATGACACGGGTGACCCGGTCACCGCGCTGCGGAATCAGCTCATTGAAGACGGCGTGTCCGCAGGCGAACTCGAAGCGTCCGCCGTCGAAATCCGAGAGGAACTCAGACAGATTGCCCATCGTGTGCAGCGAAGCCCTGAGCCGGAACCAACCTCCACAGCGCTGAAACCGCTCCCCGTCAAACTGACCTCGGCAGACAAGGAGTGTTCCGGAAACGGCGAAGGCAACCCACTTACCATGCTTGAAGCCATCCGCGAGGTGCTGCGGGCAAAGCTCGACAGTGATGAACGCGTGGTGCTCTTCGGTGAAGATCTCGAAGACCCGAAGGGCGATGTCTTCGGGATTACCCGGGGATTGACGGACAGCTATCCGGACCGCGTGAAGAACTCACCGCTGGCCGAAGCGACGATTGTTGGAGTATCGATCGGTCAGGCATTGGCCGGTAGAAGACCGGTCGCCTTCCTGCAATTCGCAGACTTCCTGCCAATAGCATACAACCAGATTTTCGCGGAACTCGGCAGCATGTACTGGCGCACCGACGGCGGGTGGCAGGCGCCGGTGATCGTGATGGTTACGACCGGCGCCTATAAGCCGGGGCTCGGACCATTTCATGCCTCCAGCATGGAAGGCCTTGCGGCCCACACACCGGGAGTTGACGTGTTCATGCCCTCAACCGCGGGAGACGCGGCCGGCTTGTTGAACGCGGCCTTTGAGGGTGGGCGTCCAACCATCTTCTTCTACCCGAAGAGTTGCCTCAACGATCGTACGGCGACCACATCACCCGATGTTACGAGGCAGCTTGTGCCCATCGGACGGGCACGACGGGTTCGGACCGGCGAGCACATCACCCTGGTCGGCTGGGGCAACACCGTACGGTTGTGTCGGCAGGCGGCGGAGTCTCTCGATGGAGTGGGCGTGACCGCGGATGTCATAGACTTGCGCTCCATTGTCCCGTGGGACATCGATATGGTTCTGGAATCGGCCGAACGCACCGGCCGTCTCCTGGTGGTCCATGAGGATAACCATACTGCCGGCATGGGCGCAGAAGTGATCGCCACTATTGCCGAACGGACGTCGTTGAAGATTGACGCCCGACGAGTCACCCGCGGAGACACCTACGTCCCGTGCAACTTCGGCAACCAGCTCGAGGTGCTCCCGTCCTACAAGCGTGTCCTTGAAACTGCCGTAGAGATGATCCGCGGCACTGTCTCGTGGAAGCTCCCGGAGGACAGTGCATCCGGAATTCGCACCGTGGAGGCCATCGGGGCAAGCCCGTCGGATGAATCGGTGAGCGTGATCTCCTGGCACGTAAAGCCGGGAGAGGAGGTCACCGAAGGTCAACTCGTCGCCGAACTCGAGGCGGACAAGGCGGCATTTGAGTTCATGACACCGGCCGGCGGGACGATTACCGAACTGCTCTGCGGCGAGGGTGACACCGTAAAAATCGGCGCCCCGCTTTTCAATCTGAAAACGGCCGAGGGAGAAGTCCAGCTGAAGCCCATCACCCGGGAAGAGCCCGGAACCCCGGTCATCGAAATTGATCCGGACGAACTGGCCCGCGGAAGCCTGGTTGCCGGAGGCTCACCGTCACATGCGGATGGCCAAGAGGTTGATCTGGTTGCGGGCATTGCGAAAATCGCGACCAAACTTGGATCCCGACTCGTGACCAACGAGGAGGTCTCGGCCATGTGTCCCACATGGAGCCCCGACGATATCGTAAAGCGCACCGGAATTGAGACCCGCCACTGGCTCGGCGAGGGGGAAGACGCGCTGACTCTTGCAACCGACGCGACGCGGGAAGTCCTGGACGCATCTGAACTGGAAATTGATGACATCGACCTAATCATCTGTTCAACCGGCACTCCCCTCATGGCTACGCCGTCCATGGCGACAATGATCCACTACCAGCTTGCGGGAGACCGGGACACCGACTGTGGCGCGTTTGACATCAATGCCGCATGCTCGGGGTATATCTACGGTCTGCAGATTGCCTATGATCATCTGCGAAGCCGACCGAAAAAGCGCATCCTGCTCGTAACCACCGAAGCCCTGACCCCGAAGCTCGATACGAGTGATCCCTCAACCGCCCCGGTCTTTGCCGATGCGGCAACCGCATCCATTATCGTCGGTGCAGACAACGCCGCTGACGCGCAGTACAAGATCTTGCGGCCGGTCCTCGGTTCCCAGGGCGAGTCCGGGACAATTCTGACGGTACCCTTTGCCGGCACTGAAACGATTGTGATGGATGGGCCGGTTGTCTACCAGGCCGCAGTGCGGAGCATGATTATCATGCTCAAGCGCGCGTGTCACCAGGCACACATCCCGGCAGAAAACCTGGATCTCATTATTCCTCACCAGGCAAACCAGCGTATCATCAGCGCAGTACGCCAACGTATGAAGGTGGATCCGGAAAAAGTCTTCAGCAACATCCGAGACCACGGCAATTCGTCGAGCTGTACCATCCCAATCTGTCTCTCGCAACTCTCCGGCAAACGAGAGAAGGGAGAGATGTTCGGTCTCACCGCCTTCGGCGGAGGATTCACCTACGCCGGTGGGTTGCTGCAGGTCCGGTAGTGGAACGCTGTTCGTGGTGCGGGTCCGACCCTGAATACGTTCGGTATCACGACACCGAGTGGGGCGTGCCCGTCCACGACGACCGAAAG
>DAOWMR010000535.1 GCA_030642995.1 Spirochaetales bacterium | reverse complement strand
CGGTAGATCGTGTTGATTTCCGCCTCTATCACCCGGCGTTCGCTCTCGCGCGTCCGGACGATCCGCTGCAACTGACGGATGTGGCGCAGCTGGTCGGCGGACTCGCCATCTATGGTCTGCTGAGAGAGGTAGAAGGCGATCTGGTCGTCATTGAGGCTCAGGAGCGAATACGTCTGAGACCGAACGTACTCCTCCACGACAGTGCCGGTCACGGTGCCGGTTGCCGGTGCGTCAATCTGGAACCGCCACTGGCTTGCGGTCTCGTCAATCGGTTCGAGCTCCCCGATGAACTCCCAGCCGGACCGCTTGGGGTGGAAGAAGAAATAGGGCACGCCGTCGTCCGAATCCGACTCATGAATGCGATCGAAAACATACTCCGTTGTCTGTTCCTGCCTGAGGGTGGTTTCCAGGATGCCTCGGGTCACGCGAACGCGGATGATTTCCTGGGGGATCGACTGGCCACGGACCAGGACCGTGGTTTCCAGATCGATTGCGTAGCTGAGCAGGCGTTCTTCGCCCGGCACGAGATCCGGCAGCTGGGCGTCACCAGCGTACCGGGCGCCGTCAAAGATGGTGATGGGCCCGGCAAGGAGCTGAGAGCCGGTTTCGTTGTTCATCCGAAGGCCGGAGAGGGGTCGGTTTCCGAGCGTCGATGGATCGTAGATGGCAAGCCGCTCAATGGGGATGGTCGCCGAGACGATCGGGATGAGTGCGGCCCCTCGCCGGGGAATACTGACGCCGTGACTGATGGTGAAAGCGGCGGCCTCGCCGGCAAGGACAGCCGCCGAGACACCCTGGCTGAGGTCAATGGGCTCAGGCGCCGCGGCGTAGTCGTAATCGTCGGCGAACGCTCCGGAGAGAGCTTCTTCCATTGCGTACTCGGGAGCCATTGACCGCGCAGCGGACGGGGCGGACATGGACGGCGCCTGGGCAATTCCACGCTCGTACGAAGGCGGCGCAACCGACACACCGACACTGGGCTGTACCCGTGGTCGCTGATTGTAGACCGGCGAGTAGAGGTCCATGACGAAGGAAATGGGCCGCTCGGCAATGAGGCTCAATCGAACGTCCTGCCAATCGATCTCGCCCGTATTCTCCACGATCGCCCAGCCCTGAAGCTGTGCCGTCCCGTCATCCTGAAGGACAAGTCGATAGGTCGATTTCCAGACCGGCACCTCCCTGATGTAACCGATTCTGACCCGCCGGCGCCCCTGCCCCGAAAACCGGATGGTGATGCTCTTGCGATCCTGCTGTCGGTTTTCCGCGATAACCGCGAGCGCGCTGTCCAGTTCCTGCTGAAGCGCGGCGTTGGTGAAGCGCAACGATCTGATTGACCCAAGGGCAACCTGGCGGAACTCGCCGCCAACGAGAAGGTTGAGCAGCGTTTCCCGGCGGGTTACTTCGCCGTCGGTAATGGTCTTGTACTCGATCCCGAATATCGTACCGGTGACCGAAACCGGACCCTCAATGCTCACCTGCTCTCCGCGCGCCCGGATAAGCAGCGTTTCAAGAGCCGGGTTATCTCCGATCGGAAGCGAGAAACTGTTGAGAAT
>DAOWMR010000274.1 GCA_030642995.1 Spirochaetales bacterium | reverse complement strand
CTATGTAGGCGGCGTCCACGAGGCCCATCGCGAGCTGGTTCACCGCTTTAGTAATCTGGCCGCAGCCGGACTCGCCGCAGTAGGTCAGCCGGCCGCCGCCAAGGGCCTGCAATAGTTTCCACTCTCTCTCCGCTGCCGCCTTGTTGCAGCCCACGAAGATGTAAAGCTCACCCTTCGCCGCCCCGCCTGTGCCCCCGCTCACCGGTGCATCAATGAGATTCACCTCGCGCGCCTGCATGAGCGCGTGCAGTCGCTGCGTCTCGCGCACGAGCGTCGTACCCATATCGATGACCGTTGTGCCGGGTCGCGCGGCGGGCAGGACATCGTGCTCCATCACATCCACCGCGACCTGCGAGTTCGGAAGGCTGAGGAGGATGGTGTCGCACTTCGCGCACACCTGTGGGATGTTGGTGCCGGCCGCTGCGCCCTCGTTGGCGAGCACCGTCACTCTCGCAGGGTCAATGTCGTAGGCCATTACCTTGAACTTCTTCCGTAGGAGGGTGGCTGCAATACCGCTACCCATCCTTCCCAAGCCGACTACTCCGATCACTTCACGCTCCTTGGTCTCGCCCACTCCGTCAGAACCATCATGATATACTCGAACCATGCCTGTGGTCATGACGGTCCTTGGACCAATCGATTCTACGGAACTGGGCTTCACCTTGCCCCATGAACACGTCCTCGTTGATTTCGGCGGCGCCGAAATCGCCGGCCCGGACCGTTACAACAGCAGCGAAGTAGTCCAAAAGATGGAGCCGTACCTCACAGAAATCTACAAGGCCGGCGTTCGAGGGTTTGTCGATTGCTCACCAATGTTCCTCGCCCGTGACGTCGCGATCCTCCGCACGCTCTCTGAGAGAACTGGATTGCACATCCTCACCAACACCGGTCAGTACAAGGAACCGTTTCTTCCACGAAGGACGTTCGAACTGTCGGCGGAGGGCCTCGCGGCAGAGTGGATCGATGAGTGGGAAAACGGTATCGACGGTACGGATGTCCGCCCGGGGTTCATCAAGACGGCGGTGGAACCGGAATCGCTCGCACCACTTCAGCGGAAGATCATTACCGCAGCCGCGCCCACCACCAAATCGACCGGACTCACCATCGGCACGCATACCTGTGCGGCAGTCCCGGCGGTGGAGATTTTGCGAATCCTTGAATCACTTGGGGTTGCGCCATCGAAGTGGATATTCATCCATGCGAATGAGGAGAAGGACCACGAGATGCTCCATGTTGTCGCAAAGGAGGGGTTCTGGGTCGAACTGGACGCGATTGGCATCTCCCCCGACACGGTGATCCTCGCGCAATTGCGCGAACTGCTCGATTGGGGATTTGCAGACAGGGTGTTGCTTGCCCATGATGCAGGCTGGTACACGGTCGGCGAGCGCGGCGGCGGCACCCCCAGACCATACACACAGCTGACAACGACATTCATACCATTGATGAAGCGGTCGGGTATTGACGACGAAATTATTCAACAGATCACCGTGGAAAACCCTGCGCGGGCGTTCTCGCTAACCTCCTGAGCGCTTTGAGTACCAATCGATCGGCGTGAGTGGCAGGAAGAGCTGTCGGGCTGCGCCGAAGAGGGCTGGCATGACGGAAAACGCGCTCCAATCTCCTGGATCCGTTCGAGGCGGAACATGCTGTAGGTGGCCGCGTACTTCTTGTCGTAGACGTCGCAGAACTCGGCGAAATGGCGCTCGAAGATGGTGTGAGCTGGTCGCGGGCCCGGGGTACATGCCGCCGCTTGGTCGGCGCAGCGGCTTGGCTCGTTGCGGAGGTGGCGACCACAGAGATGAATACGGAGAGTACGGCCGTTATGAAGTCCTCAAGATGGACCAACTCAAGCGAGGTGCATTTCACGGGGTCGGTAGCTGACAAATCGTCGAGAGCAAACTATTCTGGATGTGGGATTCGATATGAGTGCACCATCCAGCCGCCGAGACATTCTTAGCTACCTCGGCGATCACCAAGATGATCTCAAGCAACGCTACGGACTTGATCGAATCGCCGTTATCGGGTCAATCGCGCGGAATGACTACACCGATGAGAGCGATGTTGATTTCATTGTTTGCTTTCAACCCGGGACAGACAAGATCTATGACCGAAAGCAAACGCTGACATCCGAAGTGGAGGCCGTATTCCATCGGCCAGTGCAGATCGCGTCTGAGAAATATCTCAAACCGTACTATCGAACTGAGATTCTCAGAGAAGCGGTGTATGTCTGACAAAGATCGGCCTAACCTGTTGGCAATGCTTGATGCGATCGGTCAAATCGAGACCTACACCAGGCAAACCTCAGATCCTGACGACTTCTTCAAAAAACCGGATCGTCTTTGACGCAACGCTCATGAACTTCGTCGTCCTCGGAGAAGTGTCGGACCGGATCTCCGACGAAGTGAAATCCGGGCACCCAAACGTCCTCTGGAAGAAGATCAAGGGATTCCAGAATCTCATCGCCCACGAATACCTCGGAATCGATGCGGAAGCAGTCTGGCACATGCCGCACTCGAAGACGCCGAAGGCATCGAACAGACGTGGCTTTTGTCACGGTTCTTGCCTGCGCAAGAACGCGTGCCAATACCTCGCCTTCATTACGTTTCAAAGGTGTTGATCTTGGGAATTGCTCACGGGTTACGATAAGGTGGGTCTATGACGGTCCAAGAAAGAAGGAAGAAAACATGCAGCAAGAAATGGAAACCATTACTCTACCGCTGCCTTGCAAGCTGGGTCGCGTAAACTACTACCTCGTAGAAACCGACACCGGCTATGTCCTGATAGACACGGGGAGTTCAAACAAGCGCAGCGAACTTGAGAGAGAACTGGAAAGCGCGGGCTGCGAGCCAGGCAATCTCAAGCTCATTGTCTTAACACATGGAGACTTTGACCACATCGGCAATGCCGCCTATCTCCGTGGAAAGTTCGGTGCGGAGATCGCCATGCACAAAGACGATTCCGGAATGGCTGAACGCGGAGACATGTTCTGGAACAGAAAGTCAGGCAACACCCTCATCAGAAGGATAGCGCCTATCCTCTTCAGGTTTGGCAAATCGAACAGATTTGAGCCCGATTTACACATCGACGATGGATACGTTCTCTCTGAATACGGATTCGATGCCACAGTTCTTACGATTCCAGGGCACTCGAAAGGCTCAATAGGAATCCTGACAGCCAGTGGCGACCTGCTTTGCGGCGATTTGTTCGTCAACACAGACAAACCAGTTCTCAATTCCATTATGGACGACTTGGAGGCAGCGAATGCCAGTGTCGTAAAACTGAGGAGTCTTGCTGCCAAGACCGTTTACCCTGGGCATGGCAAACCATTCCCGATGGAACAGTTCATAGAGAGCAACTGATAACTTGTCAGTTGCCGTCCTACGAAAGCTCGTGTTCAGCCATGATACGATCGAACTCATGCTCGAGATCGTCGGTTGCCCGCAGGTAGTCCTCGGTGGCGAGATCTTCGAAGACCGGCGCATCAAGAGGCTCGGTCGGCATACTTGCGGGTGACACGGCGGCGAGCGCGAGCTGTGCCTTCCTGGCAACCATGGCATCGGCAACTGTCTCCGCCTGCGCGAGGCCCACGCGAACGGAGGCGCTTGCGTCCGCGTACACACCCGATCTCTTCTTGCCGGTGATGAATCCCTCAAACGCCACCCTGCAGCTGTCCGTTCTCTGGATCAGGCGATTGTACACGTCAGACAGATGGTGACTGTCGCTAGTTTCCCATTCGGCGACGATAGCGGCCGTCTCGTGCATCCAGAGCGAGAACTGAAGCAGCACCAGCTGTGCCTCGAATCGATCGCGATAGCGCTTGAGCACGGTGTACGTTTTTTTTAACCTGCTCATCGCCACGTCAATCAACCGCGACTTCGCCCTCCCGCGTGCGAGGCCGAACGCGTCCGCAAGGGATTCCAGTTGCCCACTGATCTCTCCAGCCCGTGTCTCGAGGGTGTGTATCCGGAAGAGCAGCGATCCCCGGCGGATCCGAGGCGATCCGACAATCACCGGGAGCATGAGCCTGACGATCGCGGCAGCAGCCGCCGCGATCACGAGGTTTATCCCCAGCTGCGGGGCGGATCGCTCGTTGAAGTACAGCCACAGCGAGCCGCTCGCCACGGCGACGAACACGACGAGGGATAGAATGGTGAAGACAATTGCAACATTCCGGCCGGGACCCCGAACCCCGCACACCGGGCATGTTCGGGAATGAGCTCGCGTCATGTGGCCGCAGCCTCTGCACCGAATTGTATGACCCATCTTCCTCTCGAGAATCCCCTGTTTGTCAGGATAGCGTTTGCGGGTGTATTGCTCAAACGGGGTGGTCAGCTTCCTGCCTGCATCAGCCCGATTACCGTGTACTCGGGTGCGTTCGCCCGGCTATAGTGATACTCGCCGTGCAGGAATACGGATTCACCTCGCCGATCGGCGGGGCGCCCATCTACTACCTCCCCGAGACTGAATCGACGATGTCGGTGGCCCGCGAGGTGGTTGCCGGCGGAGCCCCGTCCGGGGTTGTCGTTCTCACGGATTTCCAGAGTGCCGGACGCGGCAGGCTTCCGGGCCGGCAATGGTTGTCCCCGGCGGGTGAGAGCCTGCTGTTCACCGTGGCGATCGAAGAACCCAAACCCCGGGTCATGCCGTTGCGCGCCGGGCTTGCGGT
>DAOWMR010000215.1 GCA_030642995.1 Spirochaetales bacterium | reverse complement strand
TGTTTCGGGTCTCCCGATATGACGTTCACCGGGCACTCTTTCTTGCAGAGCCCACACCCGATGCATGCGTCGGAGTCTATGCTGAATGTGATAAGGCTCTTGCACACGCCCGCGGGACAGCGCTTCTCGACTATGTGGGCCTCGTACTCGTCGCGGAAAAACTCGAGGGTGGTGAGAACTGGATTGGCGGCGGTCTGCCCGAGTCCGCAGAGAGACCCGGCCTTCACGTCCTTTGCGAGGTCCTCCAGCTTCTTGATATCGCTGTGTTCCCCCTCCCCGGCACAGATCCGCTCCAGGATATCGGCCAGGTGGCGGGTCCCCACCCTGCACGGCACGCACTTGCCGCACGACTCCTTCTGGGTGAACTCCAGGAAAAACCTGGCCACGTCCACCATACAGGTCCGGTCGTCCATGACGACGAGTCCTCCGGACCCCATGATCGCCCCGACCTGCTTTACGGATTCGTAGTCTATGGGAAGATCCAGATACTGGGCCGGCACGCACCCTCCGGAGGGTCCGCCGATCTGGGCCGCCTTGAACTCGCGGCCGTCGGGCATCCCTCCCCCCACGTCAAAGACGATCTGGCGGAGCGTCGCGCCCATGGGCATTTCGACGAGCCCGGTCTCGCAAACTTTCCCGGCAAGGGCGAAGATCTTCGTACCTCTCCCGCCTTCGGTTCCCTTTCCTCGGAACGCCTCGCTGCCTTCGGCAATGATGAGAGGAATGTTGGCCAGAGTTTCCACGTTGTTGATGTTGGTGGGCTTCCCGCGGAACCCCTCATTGGCCGGAAACGGCGGTCGAGGGCGGGGCATGCCGCGTTTGCCCTCGAGAGAGGCGATGAGCGCGGTCTCCTCTCCACAAACGAAAGCACCGGCTCCCTTGCGAATCTCAATGTCAAAATCAAATCCGGAGCCAAGGATATCCGTCCCAATGAGCCCGTACTCGCGCGCCTGTTCGATGGCCAGGGTGATGTGCTCGACGGCAATGGGGTATTCCGCACGGACGTAGATGAAACCGTTGCCGGCCCCGATGGCGTAGGCCGCGATGAGCATCCCTTCCATCACCTGGTGAGGGGTCCCCTCCAGGAGCGCCCTGTCCATGAACGCACCGGGATCCCCTTCGTCGGCGTTGCAGACCAGATATTTCTCGTTTCCCGGCGCGTTGCGTGCGAAGCCCCACTTGAGGCCGGTGGGGAATCCCGCTCCTCCGCGTCCTCTAAGACCGGATTGTTCTACTTCGGCGATGATCTCTTCCGGCGTCATCGTGGTGAGGGCCTTCGCCGCGGCATCATAGCTTCCCGCCGCGATCGCGTCTTCCAGGCTGCGCGGATTGATCCTCCCGCAGTTTTTCAGGACAGCCCGCTCCTGGGCACGGTAGAACGGAATATCTTCGACTGAGGGAACGGCAACACCGTCCACCTGAACGCACAACCGAGATACCGGCCGTCCCTCCTTGAGCGTCTCCTCGATGATCTCATCGATATCCCGTGGTTTCACGTTGCCGTACAGAAACTCTTCGGGTTCGATCATGATCAGGGGAGCCCGGGAGCACTGGCCGTGACATCCCACATCCACCACCTCTACCGATTCGTCCAATCCCGAAGTTTCGAGCTTCTCCCTGAAAACCCGCGCAAGCTCCACGGCTCCCCGGGCCCGGCATCCGGTCATGCAGATGAGCACTCTCCGGGTACTCTCGCTTCTTTCTTCACGGACCTGGCGGCGGAGTGCCTCCAGCCGGCCGGAGCTCGCCAGACGGTTGTCGGCCACGGGTTACGAGTACCTCGCCAGGGTCTTCTTCACCGAACCGTGAGTCATCCCGCTGTGATAGTCGTCTCCGACCAATAGCACTGGAGCGAGGAAGCAGGTGCCCAGGCATTGTACGGTCTCGTAGCTAAACAGCATGTCGCTGGTGGTGCCGCGGTCCTCGACGTTGAGGTGTTCTTCAATTGCTTCAGCCACCGCCTTGCCTCCCTTCACGTGACAAGCGGTTCCCTGGCAGCACTTGACGGTGTGTTTCCCCTTGGGCTTCAGGTAGAACTGGGAGTAGAAGGTGATGACACCATACATGCGTGACGACGGTATCCCGGTCTCCGCGCTGACCCATTTGAGAATCTGCGGAGGCAGGTAGCCGTAGGCGTCCTGGATGTCCTGGAGGAGCGGAATGAGGAGTTCACCGGCCCGTTCTCGATCCGGGCGGGCTCCAGGTTCTTCCCGGAGCAATCGGTGTTTTTGCAGGATCTCCCTGGCGGCAACCACATCCGGCGCCGGGTCCGTAGTGCGTCGTCCCATCGCGTGGTCCTCCGTTAGAACAGCCCTTTGACCTTGCCCGTCTTCACATCCACGTCAATTCTCCTGAATGCCGGATCCGAGGCCGTGCCGGGCATGAGCTTGATGTCTCCTGCAATCGGCACCAGGAAACCTGCTCCCATGTAAGCCTGTACGTCCCTGATCGGGAGCGTCCATCCTTTCGGTCGCCCCTTGATCGTCGGATCGTGTGAGAGGCTCAGATGGGTCTTCACCATGCAGATGCCGAGTTTCTGCATCTCGGGATCTTCGCCTGCCACCTTCAGTTTCGCCTCCGCTTCGGACGAGTAGGATACACCATCGGCGCCGTACACTTCCCTGGCGATGAGCTCAATCCGTTCTTTTGCCGGGGTCTCTTCGCCGTAGAGGAAACTGAACGGGCGTTCCTCCTCACAGGCGTCCACCACCGCATTCGCGAGCTCAACAGCGCCCTCACCACCCTTCAGCCAATGCAGCGAGACCGCGACCCGAGCGCCGGCGGCTTCTGCGGCACGTCTGATGACTTTGATCTCTTCATCGGTGTCCGTATAGAAGTGGTTGATACAAACGACAGGAGCGATACCGCTCTTCTTGACGGTCTCCACGTGGGCGAGGAGATTCTCAATTCCCTTCTCAACGAGGGCAACGTTCGGTTCCTTGTATACGGGGTCCAGGGGCTTGCCCGGGGTGACTTTGGGACCGCCGCCGTGCATTTTCAGCGCACGTACCGTGCACACGATGACCGAGCAGTGGGGCCTGAGCCCGGAGAAGCGACACTTCAGGTTCCAGAATTTTTCGAAGCCGATGTCCGCCCCGAATCCGCTTTCGGTGACGTGGTAGTCGGCGAGCTTGAGGCCCAGGCGGTCCGCAATGATGGAAGACTGCCCGATGGCGATATTTGCGAAGGGGCCGGCGTGCACCAGTACCGGCTGCCCCTCTATGGTCTGCATGAGGTTGGGATTGATGGCTTTGGCCATTATGGCGGTCATGGCGCCGTCAACTTCGAGATCTCCGGTGGTGACGGGCCTGCCACGCTTGTCGTAGGCGACGACGATCCGGCCCATCCGCCGGCGCATATCGGCCAGATCGCGGGCGACGGCAAGGATAGCCATGATCTCCGAGGACACGGTGATCTGGAAACCGCTCTTCATCATGAAGCCGTCCATGTGAGATCCAATTCCGATCGTGATCTCGCGCAGCGCCTGGGCGGAGAAGTCCATGGCCCATCCGATGGCGATATTGCGGGGGTTGATGTCCAATCGTTTGAGGTTCTTTTTGGCCAGGGTTTTGTCGCCATAGTTGAACTCGTGCTGCAGGCGAGAGGTCAGTGCGACCATGGCCAGATTGTGGGCGTTGGTGATGGCGTCAATGTCTCCTGTCAGCCCCAGGCTGAAATCGGCCAGGGGAATACACTGGGCGAGCCCCCCACCGGCAGCGGATCCTTTGATATTGAAGGTGGGACCTCCGGAGGGCTGTCGAATGGCGCCCATGACGCTCTTGCCGATCTTTCCCAGCCCTTCGACGATGCCCATGGTTGTGGTCGTCTTGCCCTCTCCCAGGGGTGTGGGGGTGATGGCGGTAACCTCGACGTATTTGCCGTTTGGTTTCTCCTCGAGCCGGTCAAGTATCCGCATGTAGTCGAGCTTGCCGACGTAGTGCCCGTACGGGAAGAGTTCTCGTTCTTCGATCCCGAGACTTCCGGCAATCTCAGTCACCTTCTTCATGTCGTCTTCTGCGGCGAGAGCGATCTCCCAGTCCTTCAGCTGTGTGGGATCCAGTTTCACCATGGCTTCCTCCCGCGGACAATGATTAAGGAATGAATCATCATTGTCTACCGTGCTCGTAGGAATACCCGAGTGATAGCAGAAATGATTGCGCGTCGCAACAGACTGCACTTCAGATCGATTTCATCTTTCTATTTCAGTCGGAGCCTCACTTGCCGCCCGGTTCCAGAGTCGGGTCCTTGACTTTCGCATTTCCAGCGCCAATATTCGCGTCTCCAATGAGTACATACACACGAAACGAAAATATCCGCAACGTGGCGATCATCGCCCACGTTGACCACGGCAAAACGACACTGGTTGATGCGATGTTCCGCAGTTCCGGGCTGTTCCGAAAAGGACAGATCGTGAAAGACCGCCTCATGGACCGTATGGATCTGGAACGGGAACGCGGCATCACCATAGCCGCAAAGAACTGCGCCATCGGTTGGAAGGGCGTCAAGATCAACATCATCGATACCCCTGGACACGCCGATTTCGGCGGCGAGGTGGAACGCGCCCTCTCCATGGCGGACGGCGCATTGCTGCTCGTAGACGCGGCGGAAGGCCCGCTGCCTCAGACCCGTTTCGTGCTCCGGAAAACGCTCGAGGCAAACCTGCCGGTGATTGTCATCATCAACAAGGTCGATCGGAAAGACGCCCGGCCCGCGGTGGTCCTGGACGAGATATCCGACCTGTTCATCGATCTGAGCGCCTCGGAAGAGCAGTTCCATTTTCCACTACTCTACGCGGTTGCCAGAGACGGAGTCGCGGCCAGGGACCTCGCCGAGGTGGGATTCGTTGTTGGTTCGGGGGAATCGCCCGGCAGCGGAACGTTTCAGGGAATTCCGGAAGGCGCGAGCCTGGAGCCGCTGCTCGACGCGATCCAGGAAGAGATTCCCGGGCCGATCGTGGAGGCGGACAAGCCCTTCCAGATGCTCGTCTCCGACCTCGGATACTCGGAGTACCTGGGACGCCTTGCCATCGGCCGGATCTACAACAGAAAAGTTCGTTCCGCGGACCAGCTGGTCCGCATTGGGGCCGACGGGAACACCAGCAACCTCCGGGTAACCCGCCTTCAGGTCTACGAGGGACTCTCCATTGTTGAGACCGACCAGGCGGAACCAGGAGACGTAGCGGTGCTTTCGGGGATTGAAGAGGTACATATCGGCGATACGGTTTGCACCAGCGACGCGCCCCGGGCCATGCGGCGAATCACTGTGGATGAACCGACGGTAACAATGCTCTTTGCGCGGAACAACGGACCTCTCGCGGGCAAGGAAGGCCGATACGTGCAATCCACCAGGATCCGGGAACGCCTCTGCAAGGAAACGATGACCAACGTCTCCTTGCAGATTGAGGACGCGGAAGATCAGGACGGATTTCTGGTGAAGGGTCGCGGGGAATTCCAGATGGCAATCGTCATTGAGACGATGCGCCGAGAAGGCTTTGAACTTTGCGTCGGCCGTCCCCGGGTCATCATGCGAACAGACGCCCACGGGAACACCCTGGAACCGAT
>DAOWMR010000450.1 GCA_030642995.1 Spirochaetales bacterium | reverse complement strand
GATTCTGGCCAGATCCAGTTCGCCCGCGAGGAGGTGGGCGTTTCCCAGATTCACAAGGGCCGGAACGTACTCCGAGAGACCAATTGCAGCGGTGAAGAGTTGCCGGGCGTCTTCGAGTTGCCCGTATCGGGCGTAGAGGACACCAAGAGCATTGAGCAGTCTCGGACTCTCGCCCGACCGATCCATCCGCGCCCGGAGAGCGGACGCAAGCGGCGCCAGCTCCTGCAACACTATCCGCTCCATCTCCCGTTGGTGCAGGTCAACAAACACCGCAGCGGGAATGACCGGAGGCGCTGACCGGGAAACTTCCAGAGCAACCGGAGGATAGAGACTCCATGCATCTCGCACAACGTGAAATCCAATTTGGTCTCGGTACTCGTTCAGCTCACTTGCACCGATCCTCCACGCGACCGCAAATCCCTCATCCAACGCGGTGACCTCAATCGGTAACCAAGCACGGTCGTCAACGTACATCAGGTCGTTGTTGCTGAACACGATCCGGCGCGCTTCACCCGTCGATAGTCCAAGATCGACCGCCGCGAAGATGTGACCGGGCACGGTGACGAAGGCAGTACGAACACCAATCGATTCAAGGAGCGCACAGTACAGCACGGTCAGATCATCGCAATCACCCGCCCGGTGGGCGATGGTTTCTCGCGGGAAACGGAGAAAATCGACGGCGCTGCCGTCACTCATTGTCGCGTAGGGCGACGACGGATCCACTACGTAGGTGAGGCCCAGGGCCGCGAGGGCGTGGACCATCCCGGCTGCCAGGTGGAACGTCTGGTTGATGGGCGGGCAACCGGCGCCGGCAGTGAGCGCGGCTGTCTGACCGGAGATGGCGAGAATCCATTCATCTTTCTCGGTGACGAAGAGGGAGGCCTTCCGGTCGTCATCCCAAACGATGGCGTTGCGGTCGTGAATGGAGAGTTCGCCCCATGCAATCGCCTCGCGCGTCACTCCCCCGGCAGCGTACCGCAATCTAAGTTCCAGGGGCAGGGAGAGCCCCTGGACGACGCCCAACACCCGGCGAGTCACCGGCAGCGACACCGAGATTGTTGTCTGCGTCCCCGCAGGAAATGACTCCGTCCGTTCCCACACAACCTGCTCGTTGACGTACGGTGGAGCCGAAACAGAAAGGACCATCGCTTCGGCGGCAAATCTGCCGTTGTTCACGACCGTCAATTGGATCGGCGTTGCCTCTAGAGATGATACCGCGAGTGTCGGAAACACCGGTTCGAGGATCTCAGGCAGAATGCGGAAGTCCCCGTGCGGCCGCTCGCGGTAGGTTACCTCAACGCTAACACCAACCGTTGCCGCAGCGTGGTGAAGATAGGAAAATGATACGCCGGCGCCCAGACCTATGATCGGTGTGAGCTCAACACGCCCGCCAATCCGAAAACTGCCCGCCGGTTGAAAAGCGAGCCCCGTTGGATCGGCAAGAGCGCCGTGGAGGAGACCGAGATATCCGCCGAGCGATAGTCCGACGGTTGCGGTGATGCGCGAGTGTGCCGGGAAATTGATGCCCGGCCCTACGCCAAGTCTCAGAGCGGACAGTCCCACCGGGGCCCGAACCGGCAGGTAGAGATACTCGAGATCGGCGGAGAAGCGCAGCCAGTCTGGAACCGGCGCGGGAACGGAGAACTGCACCGCTGCCGCCACGCCCGGCCGGTACACGTCTGTCGGCATTGGAATCACCGCAACCGCACGCGCCGAGAGATCATATGAGAACCCATTTGAGAATTCGTCGGCCGCAACACCCCGGCTCGCGACCGCAATAGCAATCGTGACCACGAGCGTGATAACCACGGCTCGGCGGCTCATGCGTGTCCTGGACCTACAGGCCGTTTCGGAATCGAGTCTGGAGCGTTTCGCATGCGAGAAGCTCGGGCTCTGTGGCCGGCGGGAACGACGCTGCAGCGTTGTCATAGGCGAGCACCAGTCCCGCATGCACCTGGTCACGGGGAACGGAGTACAGAAGCCACCCACGGTAACGAGTTGTCATTGTCTCTTCGGCCACAGACTCTTCGTGCACCCAGAACTCATCGGTGCGATCAGTTCCGGCGTACTCGGCCGCCGCGACAATGCGTACGGCCCGGTCCATCAGATCATCCGGAAGATGTTGGACGCCCTCAGTCTTTGCCAGCGCACGAGTAATGATGGCGCCGGCGATGCTGCGTGATTCGGGGAAGGATCGGAACGACGCCTGGATTTCCTCCAGGGTAGCACCGTCAAGGGCGAACCGGAAAACGTATGACTCTGAGAACTCCGGCATCGCTTCCAGCTCACCGGGGGGTGGTTCAAGCCAGGACGGTACAGGTTCACCGGCGTTGCTTCCCAGGTATTCAATGACTCGGACCTCTTCAGCTCCGACCACGTCGCCCGGAATCACCACGTCCAGAACCTTCGGACCACTCGCGCATCCGAGCAGTCCCCCGGCCAAGGCGAGTGCTGCAACAACCGTGGCTGTGATACGTCGAAACGAGGAGAAAAGCGAGCCTTTCATTGCAGCCTCCTGGCCCTACGGCCGCACATCAAGCGCGTCCGCGAGCAATCGATTACACCTGTCGTCATACCAGAACGGTCGAACCAATGATGAAACGTATGCCGCCGCCATGATTGCGGT
>DAOWMR010000338.1 GCA_030642995.1 Spirochaetales bacterium | reverse complement strand
TACCCGCCCCACATCAATTCCATCAAGCATGTTGTCATCAATTCATCGGCCGCCAATCAGCTTGCGCTTCGGACCGGCATTTCCAGCACCCTTATCCCCAACGTCATGGAGTTCGAAAAGCCAGCTCCGGGAATTGACGACTACAACGCCGACGTCCGCCAGGCACTGGGTGTCGGTGAGGACGAACTGCTCATCCTCCAGCCGACCCGCGTCGTCCAGCGCAAGGGAATTGAGCACGCGATTGAGTTGGTGGCCCGGATGGAACTCCCCGCGACACTGGTCATTTCCCACGCATCAGGGGACGAAGGGTACGAGTATCAAACCCGGGTGAAAGAGTTTGCCGATCTCCTCGGCATCAAGGCCGTCTTCGTGGACGGCATAATCAACGACTATCGCAGCACCCTTCCGGATGGGCGCAAGGTCTATTCTCTGCAGGACGTCTACCCGCACGCCGACTTGGTCACCTACCCATCCTTGATCGAGGGATTCGGAAACGCCTTCCTTGAGACCATCTACTTCAGGAAGCCGATCCTGGTGAACAACTATTCAATCTACAGCTTCGACATCAAGCCTCTCGGTTTCCAGGCAATTGAGATGGACAATTTCATCAGCAAGAACACCGTAGCCGAGACCAAGGCGCTACTCGCCGACAAGGAGCGGATCGCCACCATGGTTGAGCACAACTACGGGCTGGCGCTCCAGTATTTCGGGTACCGCACGCTCGAGACCAAGTTGTGGTTCATGGTGAAGAGCTTCTTTGGGGAGTAAGGGCCAAACTGTCGAGCACCAGCAGTTCTAGTGGAGCCGACAGACTCTGGTGGTTTGGCCTGGAGAATGTCTCCCGGCATTCTCCGGTCGAACCATTACCGACCGACGCCGCCGCTAATCCTGTCGGCGGGCCTTTGTTCGACTCAGTATTTCAACCACAGCACCTCGTGCGGCTCGAGTTCCAGTGAGATGCGGCTGCCGTCATCCATGCTGGGGTAGACATAGTCACCGGTGATGAGATCGTGGAAACCCTTTTCGTCCACCAGATCGATCTCGCCATAGGTGAATGAGGCCGTGGCGGTTTCGCTGCCGATGTTCACAAGGCAGAGCACGCGCTCTTCGCCGTCTCGATCGGTGCGAAGTATGGCGAAGAGTTCTTTTGGCGTGGTGACGATCTTCTGGCCTGCCGAAGGATGGAATGCCGGCGAGATGGATCGGGCACGGAGCAGGGTCTTGTAGCCTTCAAACACGAGGTTGCGTCGCGTGCCTTCGGTGTTCAACTCTTCCGACAGTTTGTCAAAATCGAGTTTCTGCCGGTTGATTGTTCGGTTGTGACCCGTCTCTTTGACGCCGGCTTGCCAGTTCCCGCTGCCAATCAGACTGTGATAGTAAATGCCGGGGACACCTGAGAGGGAGAGCAGAATGCTCTGGGAAGCAAGGAACATTCGGGCGCGCTGTTCGTCTGGAAGTGCCGGCTCGGTAATGGCGTCCATGTAGTTGATGTTCATCTCGTAGGGAATCTCCCCGGTTGGCGTGGCCTTGTAACTGATCCGCCCGCCTCGCTCCTTGACCTTTGATATCATCGCCTCCATTTCCTCATCAGAGAGGATGCCGTGGGCAGGAAGGAGCCCGACGCCATCGTGCGAGGCCATGAAGTTGAAGAAGCTGGTCATGGGTGCACCGATTTCGAGGGTTGATGCCCACTCCTGCAAGTGGGCCGAGTCCTCTCGCATGAATGCATCCAGGGTCAGCGGTGGCAGAGAGAAATTGTAAACCATGTGGGCTTCGTCGGTGCCGTCACCAAAATAGCTGATGTTCTCAGGATGAGGAACGTTGGTCTCCGTAATGATGACAACCCACGGACACACCGCGTCCACTACCGCCCGTATGAGTCGGACCATCGCATGGGTCTTCGGATGATGGAGACAGGAGGTTCCCAACTCCTTCCAGAGATAGGCAATGGCATCCTCTCGGATGACCTTCGCGCCTCGAGCGACGTAGCCCAGGAAGACGTCCAGCATCTCAAGCATCAACTCGGGATTGGCGAAATCAAGATCAACTTGATCCGTGCTGAAAGTGGTCCACACCCAACGCTTGCCGGCAGCCGTGTCAAAGGGCGTGAGAAGCGGATGCGCGCGCGGACGGGCTACGGAAGTCACGTCGGTCCCTTCCGGCACCGTTATGAAGTAGTCGTTGTACGGTGCTTGGTCCGCCAGGAAACCCTTGAACCACGGGCCCTGGGCCGAACAGTGGTTGAGCACCAGGTCGGCCATGAGCACGAATTCGTCGCCAATTGCCTGGATATCATCCCAGCCACCGATGTCCGGATTGACCTCTCGGTAGTCGATGACAGAAAAACCGTCGTCCGACGAGTACGGCGAGAACGGGAGGATGTGAACGCCGGAGACAACACCTTCGGCCTCGTCGTCGAGGAACCTCAGAAGGTAGGAGAGCGGTTTGCCGTCGGGCCCATGGAAACTGTCCCCGTAGGAGATCATGATGGCGTCTGTCTCATCCAATGGGATCTCGCCGGGCGTGTAATCGTCGGGAGCACTGAACTGCTCGCGATATCGATCCATGAGGAGGTCGAGCTTTGAATCGATGCCACTCGCGTCGGACCCGTAGATGAACTCCAGCAATTCGCGTGTCTTTGTACTCATACATGCACCCCTGTTCACATCATAATCCCGGTTACCGCTACGGGCAACTCTGACTGCGGTCGCTGACAGCCGGAAGACGTGGTCTCCGACGGTCGGTAGCACCTGTTGCCTCAAAACTAAATCTAGTCGAGAAGGGGTGGATGCCTCATAACTAAAATCTAGTCGAGGGCTGTCGGTCAAGACGGTGGAGCCGGGCAGATTCGTCCGGCGGTCTGGAAGGCCGAAATAGCGAGGAAACCGGGCTTGGACGGGTGATAGACTCCGACGGCGAGGGAATGACCCGCGAGGATGGCCTGTAGGGCATTTGCTGCACTGGAGTGGTATCCAAGAACCCCCGAAAAACACCGGGTCAACTGCACATTGGCTATTCACGAGAGAGACTACGGTCGGGTTCATGCGGTGTACTCCTGGGTGTTGCCGTCTGCTGACCGGTGACGTTCGGCGAGGGCGGCAACGGTGTCTTGAAGTCTCGCCACTTCATGGGCGAGTCTCAGTGGATTCAAAGATGCGTGACGCTGACGAACAGCTTTCTTCACCGCACGGGGGATGTCCTTTCGTAGAAGCAGGCGTTGTGCCGGTGTTTTCGGACGATCGTACTTTTTCACGACTTTCGCTCCGCGGCGTTCCTTCTTGATAAGCTTCTGGGATGGATAGATGAAGTTCTGAAGCTGTCCCTGGACACGGTAGAGCTCATTGAGGGCATCCACCGCCGGCTGTGTAGCAAAGCGGGCATAGCCAACGAGTTTGCGTACCGTATCGAAGTTCTTCTGCTCGACATAGCAGTTGTCGTTTTTGCGCCCGGCACGGCTTCGAGTCATGGCCAGGTGAGTCTCCTTGCAGTACTGGAACAAGTTGTGGTTGATGAACTCGCTGCCATTGTCCGGATGTAACTCTATGAGGGGAAACGGGATGGCCGCACGGATCTCTTCCAGCGCGGCTTTCACCCATACCGCAGCACGGTTAATCACCGCGCGCCGCTCGGTCCACCCCAGACACACATCGGTCGCGGTGAGGGTAAAGCAACACTGACCGCTCGGGACGCTATCGTCATGATCTACCAGATCGATCTGTACGTGCCCTGGGGCTACGTGCTTCCACTCACCGAAGGTACGAATGGGGATCTGCTCGGAAAGAGCTGCGGTGCCACGGGTGTAGCTGTTGCCCTTCAGACGCATCGCCGCGCGGCGGCTTTTGAGC
>DAOWMR010000256.1 GCA_030642995.1 Spirochaetales bacterium | reverse complement strand
GGCTACTCCGTGGCCATGTCCTTGTCAAAGGCAATGTCCGACGGCGAGAAATTGTACCGTTTCACATACGCCGCAGCCTCACGGGCACCAAACTCGCGCTCCATGCCATTGTCCTCCCATTCCACGGACAGCGGACCGGTATACCCAACTGAGTTCAATTCACGGATTATTGCGTCGAAATCCACATCACCGTGACCGGGAGAGACGAAGTTCCAACCACGCCGCAGATCCCCGAAGTTGAGATGAGACCCAAGAATACCGGATCGACCATCAAGCTTGACAACCGCGTCTTTCACGTGAACGTGGAAGATCCGATCGGGAAAGTCCCGAATGAGCAATTCCGGCTGCATGCCCTGCCACACGAGATGGCTCGGGTCGAAATTGATGCCGAGCGTGGGTCGGTTCTTGAAAACCTCAAGAAGCCTCACCCAGCTCCAGTAGTCAAAAGCAATTTCGCCCGGATGAACCTCCAGGGCAAACTTCACACCCTGCTTGTCGAACTCATCAAAGATGGGCGACCACAGATCTACAACCTTCTGGTACCCGTCGGCGATCATCTCGTCGGTCGTGGGGGGAAATGAGTAGAACCAGCGGAAGATCGGCGAACCGGTGAAACCGGTCATCACCTTCACGCCCATGTTCTTGCAGGCCGCCGCGCCGAACTTCATCTGCTGTGTTGCCCACTCGCGGGTCTTCGCCTCGCTGCCGTGGCACTCGGCCGGCGTGAACGCATTGATTCGCTCGTCAAAGGCGTCTACGACCGCCTGCCCGATGATGTGGGTACCAATTGCCCAGCATCCGAGGTCGTTCTCTTTGAGAACCGCCTTCTTCGCGTCTACGTAGGCAGGATCTGTCGCGGCCTTTTCAAGGTCCAGATGATCGCCCCAACTGGCAATTTCCAGACCGTCGTAACCAAACGACTTTGCCTTCCTGCACATTGTTTCAAAGGGCAGATCTGCCCACTGTCCGGTGAAAAGCGTTACGGGTCGACTCATGTCAATATTCCTCCTGATGTGTACTTTGCGAACGCCCCTATTCTACATCCGTTTCGTCACCGACAAAAGCTGGAGCTACGTTCGCTTGGAACGCAGCGTGCCTTCCTCTCGTCGGATCTCTTTCAGCGCTTCCCGATATTCCTTGTCATGGGTGGCACAACCAACGTTCCGCTGCCGGATGAGCAGTTCTATACAATCATCACACGCGATGCACCAGGTGATCTCCTTCTCACGACCGGTCTTGAGTTTCAGTGGGATCTGTCCGTCTGCGAGTGACTGCCGCCCGAGCGCGACCATGTCCGTAACTCCGTCCTTGATGTTCTTCTCGGCCCAGTAGAGAAGGGTCTTGTGCTCTCTGTCGAGCGCTTGAAGCTGGTTATGGCCGTCGCCGAGCACCGAATAGGCGGACCCGATAACCACCGTCTCCGGTTTGAGCACATCCCGCACCGCCTTTTGGAAAGTGAAGTGAAGGTAGACATCGTCCGGAATTGCTTTGTCGGGCTGCGAAAGCGCGAGGGTTATCGACGGGCTGCCGGCCGACACGAGGATGTACTGTGCGCCGCGCTCCTCCATCCCCTTCACAAGGGCAAGCGATTCGGTGAGATCCATCACCGGCGAATCCGGTCCCGCCGAACCCTGACCGCCGGGGAACCCTTCCCAGATAGAGACTTTGGAGCCAACAATGAAGTTCGGATCGTTGATCTCCTTCGCGATCCGCTCATAAACCGTGTAGGTGAAGCGCGTTCGATTCTCCCACGACCCGCCGTACTTCCACTTCCGGTCGTTGTACGGCCTCACGAGTTGAGATCCCAGGTAGCCGTGGCAGTTCTTGAAATCGATCCCGTCCGCACCGCTGTCGTGCGCAATGTGGGCCGCCGTGACAAATTGTTCGATGGTCGCATCAATGTAATTTTCGTCGATGATGTCACCACCAAATCCGGCAAGCGGCTTGACGCAGACGCGCCGCGAGAAATCCGGGTGACTGAGCTCCCCCGAATGGGTGAGCTGCCAGATGAAGAGCGGCTCACTGTTCACTTTCTTCAGTTCGGCAACGAACTTCTCAAGCGGTTTCTGATTTCGCGGCATGACCGAGAGCTGCATCTCACGTCCTCGCGATTCGTAGGAAACCGTTATTGCTTCCAGATCAATCACCCCCGCCCCACCCTCGAAGAGGCGCGAGTATCGTCGCAGCGTTTTATCGGTCGGGTTGCCTTCGGGGTCCGAGTCACAGCACTCCATTGCATTAATTGCAAATCGATTCCCGGCCGTGCGATTGCCGATCTTGATGGGCTGAAACAGCGTGTCATAGTTTGCCACAGTTCACTCCTTTGTCACCGTGAATACGTAAGTCACCTCATTATCCGCCATCAATCGACTCCCGAACATGTCGGAAAAGTGACGGAATTCTGCCAGGGAAATGCTAGGTCAGGCTCAGCTCAATGAGTCGATTTCGGAGATTCCGACCGGTCTGATTCAGCTGGAGTTTGCGTCGCATGTTAGTCCGGTGGAAACTCACCGCTTTCGTTGAAATTCCGAGACAGCTGGATATCTCTTTTGAAGTTTTGCCCGCGACAATGAGCGAAGCAACCTCCAACTCGCGAGGTGTGAATCCGTATTCACCGGAGGTGAGTGTCCGGGTGAACGGTGATGCAACTTCCGTGAGCACTTGCCGGATCTGGACAAGCAGGTCGCGGCACTCGGGATCAACCAGACGCTCCTCAAGCCGCCCGAGAAGCGGTGTCACCAGGTGATTCAAGGTATTTCCGATATTACGGGCCGGATCGGCCTCCTGAAGCCCGCGCCGGCGCAGGAGCACCTTGAGCGCGGTGTCCTGCTCGTAGAGGGTCTTGTCCTGGAGCTGAAGCCGGGTCTTGAGGGTTTCAACCACGCGCTCCTCTTCCTCCAGTCGACTGATGTCACGAACATATTCAATTACTCCGATCACCGTACTTCGATCATCAAACAGGGGAAAAGAGAGTAGTTCCTGGGATCCCTCTGCTCCCGCTCCGGTCTCATACGGGACAACTCCCACAACCGACTCTCCGGTCTCGATCGCCGTTCGGGTCGGGCAGAAATCGCATGGTCGATCGCGATCGTGATAGGCCTCGTAGCACTTCTTCCCGCGCAAGGGGCTCTTGTGTTCATACCACCGTTCCATGGCCTGATTCACGCCCATGATTGTAAGATCCCGATCCAGAACACTGATCCCATCGGGATTATTGTCGAACAGGTAGGTGAAGAACTGCTCAACATCGCGAAGCTGCCGGAGGTATCGCTCGTCCTTCACTCCGGCCGAAGAGCTCGAGTAAATCCAATTCTTGATTGCCGCAAGGTCGCTCACCGGTGAGACTCCGGCAGCAGTGTAGCAGGCAATGAACCACCTGTGAACGCCGGCGACGGGACGAACAACGCCCGACGGCGCAGCTCCACTTCAGGAACAACCGGCTGTTTTTATCTCACATCTTCACCCAGACGGAACCCTTATCACACGATTCCACCGCCTTGTAGATGAACTCCATCCCCCGAAGTCCGTCATACACTGTCGGGAAATTGTACTCCTTTGTCTCCAGAGGCCGGCCGTCGATATGACAACGAATGGCCTCAACGACACCGCAATAGATATTTGCAAATGCTTCGATATACCCCTCCGGATGTCCTGAAGGAATACGCGTTGCCGCCGCCGCTACATCGGAGAGATTGCTTCCGGCGCGGGTGAGCGTCTGTTTGGGCTCCCCAATCTTGTACACTTCCATGGAGTTCGGGTTTTCTTGCGCCCACGAAATACCGCCTTTGGAACCGTAGATCCGAATCTTCAGGTCATTTTCTTCGCCCGGAGCGACCTGGCTAATGGCGAAAACACCTTTCCCGCCTCCTTTGAACCGCAGGAGCGCATTTACGTCCTCATCCAGGGCTCTGTCCGGGAGGAACGTACTCTTGTCCGCACACACCTCGGATACCGGATCCTGAGTGATGTACTCGAGCAGGTTCAAACAGTGGGTACCTACGTCCCCCATGGTCCCACCAATCCCCGACTGAGCCGGATCGGTTCGCCAGATAGCCTGCTTCATTCCCAGTTTCTCGTGGGGAACACACAGGAACTCCTGCAGATAGTCGACGATAACTTTGCGAACGGTCCCGAGTTCGCCGTCGGCAAAGAGCTTCCTCGCGTGACGAACAAGGGGATGACCGGTGTAGTTGTGCGTGAGAGCAAATACCAGACCGGTTTTCTCGACTATCTGTGCCAGTTCCTTCGCTTCATCCAGGGTGAAGGTCATCGGCTTATCACAGACAACATGGATCCCTGCCTGCAGAAAGGTCTTTGCGATTGGAAAGTGCATTTTGTTTGGTGTGACAACTGAGACGAAATCGATTCTCTCGCCTTCGGGGAGTGCGGCTTCCTTCTCCGCCATCTCCTCGTAGGTCCGATAGCAGCGTGAAGGATCCAGGTAGAGCTGTTCTCCGGTCGTTTTCGTATTCTCAAAATCCCGCGAGAAGCATCCGGCAATCATCTCAATCTGTTGATCAAGGGCGGCGGCCACCCTGTGGACACCCCCAATAAAGGCGCCCTCCCCGCCTCCACCCATCCCCATTCTGATCTTCCTTTTCCATGATTTCATCATTTCCCTCCAAAATGGTAATACGGCATTGATCAGTACGATCTTTCTCAGTCAAGACCGAGCAGCCTCCGATTGGTATTCTTGTCTGCCGTACCTCCGGCGAAATCATCAAAGGCCGTTTCCGTTTGGTCTATGAGAAGATCAGCGATGACCGGCGCGCCCTCCCGGGCGCCCTGGTCCGAACTCTTTATGCAACAT
>DAOWMR010000273.1 GCA_030642995.1 Spirochaetales bacterium | reverse complement strand
CCTTTCCAGATCGTCCAGATCTATGAGGCCCGTTGGAGACAAATCGATTTCAACCACGTCCACCCAGCACTCTCGCCAGGAGACTTCGTTGGAGTGGTGCTCGTACGGCCCAACAAACACGATTGGCCGTTTGCTCTTCAGATACCGTGTAAACTCATCAGCCTCAGCTCGGCTGAAGTAATCCGTCAGCTGCCTGCCGAGAGCATCCTTGCCGGCAGGTGGCAGATACACGCCGAGGATCTGTTGAAGCCTGTGTATGGCCCCGGTTGAACCTGCGCCCACCATCACGATCTTGTACGTGTCGTCGGCATGAACCAAACGCTTGATCGTGGACTCGGCGTGGCAGAGACGGGAAGTCGTGACCACGCCGGTCGCATCGTCCTCGGTGTGTGTGTTCCCGTAATACTCCAGCACGTCGCGGATGTGCTGCTCAATGAACTCAACGCCGCGGCCGGACGCGGTGTAGTCCGCATACGTCATCTGCCGGGTACCAAACGGTGTCTCGAGCGTCGCCTGCGCTCCGATCACTTGCGAACGAACAAACTCCCAGAAATCCGTGTCCGGGTTCATGTCAGCTCCGTGGGAATATCACGCCGAGCACGCCGTCAACCTGGCGTAGCGCCTGTTCCGCAGTATCGCGGACATCCCCGGGAAGTCCACGGCCACCCGACAGGAAATGAAGCTCATCCACGACCCCCTTCACCTCGTCAATTGCCTCGCCAACGTGCAGATCGTTGTTCATGGAGTGCTCGAAAATCGGCACGATCTCGCGAGCGGCGGCCTCCATCCGATGTGATCGCAGGGCCGGCGTCTTCTTCGCTTCCAGGAGTGCGGCGACGTGCTCCTGCAGCTCGTCCAGCTGGTTGCACCGCTTCTCGATCATCTGATCAGTGACGTTGAGCTTGTCTCGATAGTACCCGTAGATCAGGAGGAAACGAATGTTCTGGCCGTCGCACCCCCGCTTCTGCAGCGTGTCGGGGTAAATGACATTACCCTTACTCTTGCTCATCTTCTGACCGTCGACAATGAGGTGTTCCCCATGCAGCCAGTACCGGGCAAACTCACCGCCGCCGGCGGCTTCCATGATTGCTCGATTGTAGTCGTGGTGACGCCAGAGATTATCTATTCCGCCGCAGTGAATATCAATTTCATAGCCGAGCGTCTGTACGGTCATCGCAGGATCCTGAACGTTCCATGCCGGGCGCCCGGGCCCAATGGAGGTGTCCCAGTGAATCTCGTCCCCGCCCGTATGCCCGTGCCAGAGAATAAAGTCGCCCCGGTTCCACCGAAGGCCGTTGTAGGTGTCCTGGCTGAATCGAACCTTGTGCTTTGGCCAGATGCTCATGTCCAGCCCGAAAATCTCACCAAAACCGTCGTAGGTGAGTGGATCAAAATAGATATTGCCCTTGTGCCGATAGGCGTGTCCCTTCTCAATGAGGGTCTCAATAATTTGAACTGCCTCGTCCACACTCGTTGAGCTTCGCGGGATGTAGTCAGGCAATCTGATGCCCAGGAGCTCGCACTCGCGGTGAAAGGTCTCAACCACCGGGGTGGTCAGTTGCAAGACCTCGGTCCCTTCCTCCGCGGCGGTGCTGATGGTCTTGTCCTCCACATCCGTGAAGATGATGGTCCGTTTTACATCGTAACCGAGGTATTCGAGATATCGATCCAGCATGTCTTCATAGAGGAAGGTGCGGTAATTCCCCAGGTGAGGTCGACCATAGACACTCGGACCGCAGGTGAAGACCTTCACTTCTCCCGGGACACGGGGGCTGAAGAGCTCCTTGCGTTTGGTCAACGTGTTTCGAAGAACCAGGCCTCGGAAATCGTCTGATTGCATTCATTGCTCCGGATTGATGTCACTGAAAGTTCGCACATTGGCTGGATGAGGGCAAGGGCGGGCGTCGGCGGTGGGCAGGCTGAATGCCCGCATCGGCGGTCAAACGGAATGGAGGCGAGAGATTGGGGCCGGCTCCCTGCTATGCGGAATGCGATTGAAGGAATGACACCGACCATTGGCGATCTCCAGGCCCATTCCAGTATTCAGCCGAAACACCGATCGTGAAGTTCTGGTTGACGGAACCGAATGATGCAATCACATACGGCAACGCGAGCGCATGTCCCCACATGGAGAAGTGTTCGGAAAACCCGTAGCCGGCGCTCATAATTATTAGTTCCTGATCGGCAATGTGGAACTCGCCGCGACCTTCGGTAGGTACCCGGACAACCTTTCCGATCGAATGATCGAGCACGCGACGGATTTCCCCGAAGGAGTCCTGTGACCAGCCGTTCGTCAGGACCAGGCAGGTCACGAGAATCACTGTCGCAAAACAAATATCCCTCCTCTTCGTCTGTCTACCTCCCCGGACGGGCTACATATGCCGACGCACGAGAATACCGGAAGTAGACATTCAGTGAGAGCGTGTCGCTGATGTCGGTTCCGGCGTTGTATGCCAACCCGATCCACGTATACAGGCGCTCAACCAATCTGACTCTTGTGCTCACGTCTATCCTGTAGGACAAACGCAGCTCGCCGGCCGACCAATTGCATGGCGTCATCGATCGTGAAGCAACTTTCATCGGCAACGATGGGGGTGTCGATGGAACGCCGCACCTCGTACATCCCATCGATATCGTCGAACGCCATGGGCACGACGACTTCGAAAGTCTCAACGTTGACGATTCTCATGGACAACTTCCTCTCACCGGGCGGTCTTCCGTCGCCGATCTCGCGCGTGCACTCAGCCTACTCAAAGATCTCTCCGCTGCGGAAGCGAGCCCAGACAGTTTCAAACCAGGAGTCGGTCGCGGGTATCGGCCTTCTGTCCACCCACTCACTCTCAACTTTGGCATTGGCACGTGCGACCGTCTCCAGCACCTTGTCTCTGAAGTTTGGATCCTCGGGGACGATACACCATTCTTCACCCAGACTGTCGTGAATCGGTGCACCTTCCCTGTCGATGACGATGGCGGAGCCTCTACTCCCTACGCGGCTCTGCAGGGCGAACGAGATTGCTTCCAGGTAGACGAGGTGCGCGAAGCAGAGATAGCGGGTTCGCAGCGCTTCTGCAATATTCGCACGGCCACTGTAAGAACAGCTTGACTGCTCAATGCGGCGCCACTGCTTCCGCGCTTCGGACACGGCCCTCCGGACTTCCTCAGGGGAGCGGATGTGCGCCCCTGCCCTGGTCATTCTCTCCTGAAGCTCGTTGCGCTCAGCCTGCCACGAGGAAGGCGCTTCGGCACTTCGTTGTGTCCAAGCCAGCGTCTCGCCGGCGGCGCTGATCACAGCATGCTTCACGGTATCCTGCGCCAGATCCCAATCCGGGTAGCGATGTGCAATGAACTCCGCCGCTCGGAAGGCGCCGACCTGACCAGCGTTGAGCGCGGATCCGCCGGGTCGATTGACCCCGTGCGATCCATTCACCTCGCCGATGGGAAACAGGTGCCCGATATTGGTGGACTCCCACCAGAGATTTCCGGCGAGTCCACCATTGTTATGCTGGGCACAGACAGCGATCTCCAACGGTTCCTCGGCAATGTCAATGTCATGCTCTCTGTACAGCGCAATGGCGGCAGGGTTCATTTTGCGCAGGCGCTCGATGGGACTGTCCAGCAGGGCCTCCGACTTGTTTAGATACGCGATCGCTTCCTGGCTCAGATCGTCAAACCTGAAACCCTCGGGATTGCGTCGGAAATCCAGGAATACTCTCCGGTGCTTCAGCACTGTCTCAATGTGCACAAGGATATCGATCAGGGAGGAACCACCGATGGCCTTGCGGCTATCGAATGGCCACTGATAGCCTTTCAGGAACACCTGCGAGTTCATCGCTCCTGCGGAATCGAAGTATGCCGGCATGAACTCCTGTTCGTCGCCCACCCCATCGGCCGCCGTGCTGATAAACCTCGGTATCACCTGCATGTAGGTCCCGGATACGTTCCATCGGAACTTGGTAGAGGCCATGCCGTACTGGGATTCCGGCAAGTTCTGAGCCTTTGCTCCCGCGATGAGTGCCAGCCCAACCGCTCCCGTGTGGACCGCCGGGTACACGCTCGTCTTGTAAAGCCCTCCGGGACCCCCAACGGCAAAGATCACGTTTTCCGCCCCGTACGCCTCCAGAGTACCATCCCCCCGGACCGCGAGTGCGCCTGCAATGCGCAGATTATCGTCATCCCCGACCGTCAGAAGTTGCACCACATTCGTCTGCTCTCTCACCTCAATGCCAAGCTGTTCCACCTCGTGAATCAGTGCGCGGCACATCTCCCGCGACGTATAGGGACCAATGGAGGTTGCTCGCTGCCGCGGGTCGTAATCCGTCTTGTAGCCGACAAACTGACCGTACGTGTCCCTGGGAAACGGAACCCCAAGGTTGGTCAAATGGAAGAAAGCCCTCGCGGAAAGGCTGGCCTCTACCAAGGCAAGATCGCCGTGCATACTCCCGCCGGCGAAGTACGTTTGGGCCATCACACCGGGCGAGTCCGTGTCATCGCCACACATCGAGAGCTTGTAGTAGGTTTGTTTGTCGCTTCCCGTGTTGATGGAGGTTCCCATCTGGAGACCCTCTGTAACGATCAACACATCCTTGACGCCGTTCGCGTGAAGTTGCACTGCAGCGTTCAGGCCGGAAGCCCCGCTACCGATGACCAGCGTGTGCACCCATGTAACGG
>DAOWMR010000081.1 GCA_030642995.1 Spirochaetales bacterium | reverse complement strand
TCATCCACCGGCATGGCAAGGAGTTCCTTGTAGTGGAGGAGTTGTCCTGTCCGAATGGTCACAGCCTGATGGCCGAGTCCGTCCGGATCCATGACGAGCCCTCAATCAAGATCGCGGTTGAACGCCCAAACGGCGCCGGCCAGATCTTCATTGATGCATTCTGGGGAAGCCACGCAAAGCTGTATGACTTCCTCCCGACCCCATCGGAAGACCTGATCCACATCGAAGCTCACTGCCCGACGTGTGGAGTCAGTCTCACCGTTGAGCGCCCGTGCGGACGGATGGAGTGTGATTCGCAGAAGAATTTTCTCTTCCATCTGCCGGGCGAGAACAACTTCGTGTACGTGTGCGCCAAACTCGGCTGTCCCGAACACAGCATCGTGGTTGGTGGCGTGCCGCAACATCTCAACAAGTTGATCAGCGAGATCAACTACTTCGGGTATGGTGAAGAAGACCAGTTCAAGGGGATTTAGATATGGCAAGTGAGACAGCGAAGCGTATCAACTACGTGCGCATCGAAGCTGATCAATGTAAGGGGTGTAGGCTCTGCGTGGAGACCTGCCCAACCCATTGCATCGTGATTGGCTCAAAGATCAACATACTGGGGTATCAATATGCCCGGTTCGAGAAGTACGATTGCACGGCCTGCGGCCTCTGCTTCTACGTGTGTCCGGAACCCGGTGCGATTACCGTGTACAAGGATGCAACCTCTGAGGAGATGGCCTCATGAAACAGTTGATGAAAGGAAATGAGGCGGTCATCCACGGGGCGCTCCTCGGTGGTGCGACCCATTTCTTCGGGTATCCGATAACTCCTGCGAGCGAGATCGCTCACGCAGGCGCCGACTTGTTCAACAAGGCCGGTCGTCACTTTCTCCAGGCCGAGAGCGAGGTGAGCGCCATCAATATGCTCTACGGGGCAGCAGGCGCCGGCGCACGGGTGATGACCGCATCCTCGGGACCCGGGATCAGTCTCATGGCCGAAGGGATCTCCTACATGGCCGGTTCGGAATTGCCCTGTGTCATTGTTGACGTGCAGCGGGCGGGCCCGGGCCTTGGGAACATCTGGCCGGAGCAGAGCGATTACAACGCCGTCGTCAAAGGCGGGGGCCATGGGAACTTCCGGAACGTGGTCCTTGCTCCAAACTCAGCCCAGGAGATGTGTGATTTCACCTATGGGGCATTTGAGATAGCAGACCGGTATCGTGCCACGGTGTTCATCCTCTCGGACGCATACATCGGTCAGATGATGGAACCGGTGGAGCTTCCGACCGAGGTGAAACACGGACTGCACAAGGAATGGGCACTGTACGGCGATGCCGAGAGCAGAGGCAATCTCATTACATCAATAAGAATGAGCACCAAGGACATGTCTGATCTCAATCTCGCTCTGAAAGCGAAGTACGAACAGATGGAAACCGAGATTACCGATTGGGAAGAGCTTGATACTGAGGATGCCGAGTTGCTCATCGTGGCTTTCGGAATCAGTGCCCGTGTCAGTCTGACCGCAGTTCAGCGTCTTCGCGCAGATGGGATCAAGGTCGGACTGCTCCGGCCCAAAACTCTGTTTCCGTTTCCGAGAAAGCGGCTGGCCGAACTCGGGCGTGGTGGCGTACTCAGACGAGCCGCGGTTGTTGAGCTCAATACCGGCATGATGGCCGAGGACGTGGAGCTTGCACTGCCGGATAGTGTTGAGGTCACGCGGTGCAACTGGCTTGGTGGCGAAGTTCCGACCACCGAGGACGTGATGGAAGAAGTCGTTGCCGGATTTGCCGATATCGCCGGCGCAGTGAGATAGGAGTCATCAATGGTCAAATACGAGAAACCTCAAAGCTTCTACGATGTCTTTGAACGAAAGGGCCCTGGACAGAAAGTAACCCACTACTGTCCGGGGTGTGGTCATGGCACTGCGCACAAACTCATAGCGGAGGCCATAGACGAATTCGGTGTCCAGGATCGAACCATTTTCTGCAGCCCGGTTGGATGTAGCGTGTTCGCGTACTACTACTTCGACACGGGGAACATCCAATGCTCCCATGGCCGAGCGCCGGCGGTGGCGTCGGCAGTGCGCCGAACCCATCCCGACTCAATCGTGATCAGCTATCAGGGTGACGGGGATCTCGCCGGCATTGGAACCGCAGAGATCATCCATGCCGCAAACCGTGGTGAGAACATCACCGTCTACTTCGTCAACAACGCCATCTACGGAATGACCGGCGGCCAGATGGCACCGACTACCCTGGTTGGTCAGAAGACAATGACCACGCCTATGGGTCGCAATCTTCGCCGTGACGGCAATCCAATCGGCATGTGCGAGCTGATCAGCGCGCTGAAGACCCCGGTGTACGTTGAGCGTGTCTCACTCGCCGACGGAAAGAAAGTCCTAAGGGCGCGAAAGGCCGTCCGAAAGGCACTGAAGAACCAGATAGACGGCAAGGGCTTCAGCTTCGTCGAGATTCTCTCTCCGTGTCCCATCAACTGGAAGATGACTCCGATTGAAGCTCGGAATTGGGTGGTGGAGCACCTTGAGCCGATCTTTCCCATCGGGAATTTCCGGGATGTAGACGCGCCGGAAGTGAAGGAATCAGCCGAAACGGCGAGGCTGTCCATGACTCCGGCCATGATGGATGACGAGACGTTGTACACCACACTCTCCACGCAGCGAGATCTGGAAGCCGACAAACCGGTCGCCGAGCTCACCGATCAGTTCGTGAAAATCGCCGGGTTCGGCGGTCAGGGCGTCATGTCTGCCGGAGTGCTCCTGGCAAACTGTGCGATCACAACGGGGCTCCATGCAACGTGGCTCCCATCGTATGGGCCTGAGATGCGCGGCGGCACGGCGAATGCCAGTGTGATTGTGAGCACGGAAGCTATTGGTTCGCCGCTGGTGAACCGTCCGACGACGCTCATTGCAATGAACGGCCCCTCGCTCGATGCGTTTGAGGATCAGGTGGTTCCGGGAGGTCTGATCATTGCGAATTCATCAATGATCTCTCGAACGGCCACGCGGAAGGACCTCAGGTTCTATCCGGTACCTGCATCAGACATGGCGCAGAAACTGGGGTTCCTGGGCGCGGCAAACGTCATTGTCTTGACGATCCACGCGCTCCTGGAAGGCTTTCCATGTGTGGAAACGCTCCGACATGTCGTTCCGCACTCATTGAAGCGGAAGAACCTGGTAGAGATGAACATGAAGATGATCGATGCTGCCGTGGAGTACGTTGCCGCTAACCCGGTGGAGGCCGTGCCGCAAGAGACCGGGGCGCGGTAGGACTGAAGAAATGAAAACCAATCAGCCTCTCATTCTTGCACTGAATCCTGGTTCTACCTCCACGAAGATCTCGCTCTTTTCCGGTGAAGATGAGACAATTTCCGAGGCCCTGCGTCACGCGACGGATGAGTTGGTGCAGTACCCGCGGATCATTGATCAAGCGGGATTTCGCCGGGCCGCAATTGACGCCTTTCTCTCTTCCAACTCCATTGACCTCTCCAATCTTGACGCAGTGATCGGGAGGGGAGGGCTCCTCCGTCCTCTGGAGAGCGGAGTCTACCAGGTCAACGAACCGATGGTAGCAGACGTTGCGGTCGGGAAATACGGCGAGCACGCGTCAAACCTCGGCGCAATCCTTGCCCAGGCGATAGCCGATGTGGCCGGGTGCCCCGCCTTCATCGCGGACCCGGTTGTCGTTGACGAGATGGATGACGTTGCTCGGCTGTCAGGCCTTCCCCAGTTGCCTCGGCGGAGCATCTTTCACGCTCTCAACCAGAAGTCTGCCGCTCGGGAGGCGGCGAGGCGTCTTGGGAAAGAGTACGAGGAGATCAACGCTATTGTGGCCCACATGGGCGGAGGGTGTTCGGTAGGGGCGCATCGTCATGGTCGCGTGGTTGACGTCAATAATGCATTGGACGGTGAAGGTCCGTTCTCACCCGAGCGGGCGGGAACGCTCCCCGCAGGACAGGTCGTGGAACTCGTCCGTTCCGGCAAATACTCCCAGGGCGAACTGAAGAAGATGCTGACCGGGCGGGGCGGTCTCGTTGCCTACTGCGGCACCAATAGCCTCGAAGAGATCAAGGAGCGGATCGGTCGCGATGACGAGGACGCCGGCATGGCTTTCCGGGCAATGGCCTATCAGATCAGCAAGGAAATTGCTTCTCATGGTGCGACTCTCGCCGGATCGGTTGACGTTATCGTACTTACCGGCGGCATGGCGTACGATGAAGCCCTCGTAAACGAAATCAGCCGACGAATCAGCTTCTTGGCGCCAATCGAGATCATCCCCGGCGAACGCGAGATGGTCTCACTCGCCCGTGCGGCGCTGTCTGTTCTGAATGGTCGCGTTTCCGCAAAGGAGTACTAGGAACATATGGCGACTCGACTCGAATCCACATTGCTCGGGTTTCTCCCGGACACGGGGTCTTCCAACGCAAAGCGAAAGCGAATTGCCGTTGCGATGGGGAACAACCCGGAGGTAATCGGGTGTATCGGTCGGGCGATATCGACCGGCCTCGCAGATTTTGTCCTGATTGGTCCGACCGAAGAGATTCGCCGGACCGCGAAGGACGCGGATGTAGACATTTCCTCGGCCGAGATTATTGACGAATCCGATTCAGTCGCGGCATCACGGCTGGCAGCCCGGATGGCCGGGGATGGCTCGGCAGATATCATCATGAAGGGTCTCGTGCAGACCGCAGACTTCGTTCGAGCGGTCCTGGACAAGTCCTTCGGCCTGTTGCCTGCCGACGCCCTGATCAGTCACGTTGCCGTTGCCGACGTTGCCACCTATCACAAATTGCTCATCATCACGGATGCTGCCATCGCGGTTCAACCAACCGTGGATGACAAGGTTGAGCTGATCCGCAATGCTGCACAGATCGCACGGAGCATCGGTGTCGCTGTTCCAAAGGTCGCCTGTGTCGCACCGGTGGAGAAGGTGAGTGAGAAGGTTCCGAGCACACTGGATGCCGCCGCTGTCACACAGCGGTTCAGTGATGAGACCCGCCCGTTTGACGCTATTGTCGACGGCCCGTTTGGGCTTGATGTTGCGATCTCTTCAGAAGCGGCAGCAATCAAGGGGATTGGCGGTCCGGTGGCCGGTGATGCGGATATCCTCCTGATGCCGGGCATCGATGCCGGAAATGTTCTCTATAAGAGCATCTCCACTCTCGCCGGCGGCGCAATGGCCGGGGTGGTCGGGGGTGCACGGGTGCCGATCATCCTCACGTCCCGGGCCGACAGTGAGGAGAGCAAATACCACTCGTTGCTTTTGGCGCTTGCGTCTTCTGCCGATCATTGAAGTGATGGCGGATGTAGCAATACGACCGATCAGCACGATATCTTTGCTCACTGCAATCGCCGCCCTGCGCGAGCACTTCGGCCGGCATTTTGACCGGGGTTGGCTGGCGATGATCATTGACGATCTCCCAATAGATTTCACGACTCTCCGGCAGATACGACAACTTCTTTCAGTGACGGAGATCTACCCGGAGGACCTGGTCTCAGTTCGATTCGGGGCCGAGCAGCTTCAACATTTCGCCGCCGATCTCCGTCGATATCTCCTCCCGGTCCTCAAGGAACGTCTCGGTGTGTCAGGGCTTCTTCCCAACCGGCCCCATTTTGATGAGGTCCAACGCGTACACCGTCAGCTGCTCTGCCACAGCTTTCCGTACAACCTGACCCGCCTTGAAGAACTCACCGCTGAGCTTCTGTCCCTGACCGACACCGCGATTCTAGTGTAGTATTCCCGCAACCATGGTAACCATTACCGAGATCAAGACACGTCGGGGTCTTCGTGAATTCATTCACTATCCGTTTCGCCTCTATCGGAACTGCGACAACTGGATCCCGCCGCTGTTCTCCGATGAATGGGGTACCTTCCGCAAGGACAAAAACCCGGCGTTCAGTTATTGCGAGGCGCGTTTCTGGCTGGCAAAGCGTAACGGGAAAACGGTGGGTCGGGTCGTGGGCATTCGGAACGACAAGGCCAACGAGCGATGGGAACAGAAGCAACTGCGATTCGGATGGATTGACTTTGAGGATGACCCGGAAGTTTCGGGGGCCCTGCTCGGCGCTGTGGAGGAATGGGCGGTACAACAGGGGTTAACCGCGGTTCACGGGCCTATGGGCTTCACGGATATGGACAAGGAAGGCATGCTCGTGGACGGGTTTGGAGAGCTCGGCACCCTCCCCATGATCTACAACTACGAGTACTACCCCCGGCATATGGAAATCCACGGGTATCGAAAGGATGTGGACTGGCTGGAATACGAGATCACCGTTCCTGAAGAACTGGACGAGCGATTCGGCAGACTGAAATCGATTGTTTTCGATAAGTACAAACTCCGGCTTGCTGAGGCCCGGCGAGCCAAAGACCTCGTCCCATACGCTCGGCAGATATTCGAGGTCCTCAATGCGTCGTTCGTGAACCTGTACGGATTCGTGCCGCTCTCACCGGAACAGATCGATATTTACGTGGATCAGTATTTCAGCTTCATACAGCCGGATTTCACCAAGATCGTCCTGGATACCAACAGTGATGTGGTCGGTTTTGAGGTTGCTATGCCGCGATTGTCGCGGGCAATGCAAAAGGCCCGTGGTCGATTGTTCCCGGTCGGATTTGTCCCGCTTCTCCGAGCCCTCGCAAAACCCACTGAGGCGGTCTTCTATCTGATCGGAGTGAGACCGGACTACCAGGCCAGCGGCGTCAATGCGGTGCTGATGTCCGAGCTCTATCAGTCACTGATTGACCGAAGCATTCACACGGTGGCCACTTGCGGTGAGCTCGAGGATAACCGCGAGGTCAACTTGCTGATGAACAACTTCCCGCACCGTCAGCACAAACGGCGCCGGGCTTGGATAAAATAAATGGAGGAATCATGAATCGACGCTACACACATCACGCCGTGAAGCTCATCGTTGTCGTTGGTCTGCTTGCCGCATTTTCCGGGTGTGAGACACTCCGGTCACTTATTTCGGTAGAGCGGCCAGAGGTCCGAGTAGAGGGCGCTGAACTGACCGCTCTCTCATTTGACGGTGCCGAGGTGACCGTGGAACTAACCATTGACAACCCAAACCCAATCGGAATTTCCATGAGCGGGTTCTCCTACGAACTTCTGATTGAAGGAAATCGATTTTTGGATGGGGATATATCGGAGGCCATCCAGATCGACGCAATGGACTCGAGCAGTTTGAAAGTTCCCGTGGCATTCGGGTTTCGGGATCTTGTCGATACCGTCCAGTCTCTCGGCGATGCAGAAGAAGCTGCATATGAGGTGAACCTGACGCTCCGATTTGATCTTCCCGTGCTCGGGCCAATCTCGGTGCCCGTTCAGGCCGACGGGACCTTCCCGGTCGTGCGGGTCCCAACCGTTCGCCTGAAAGCCGTTCACCTTGACTCGCTCAGCCTCGCGGGCGCCGATATGCGGCTGGAGCTGGCCGTGCGCAATCCGAACACCTTTGACCTGAGCATCAACTCGCTTTCCTATGAATTCGCAGTGGAAGGCAAACCGTGGGTGAGCGGAACAGCCCCGCGCCGGCAGTCCGTAGCCGCGAAGCAGGAGTCCGTGCTCTCTCTGCCGTTCACGTTGCGATTTCTCTCGCTCGGTCGAACCGTGCGAACCATACTGCTGGGTCAGAACAGCCTGCAGTATGAGTTGGACCTTGCCACGGTTGTAGGAACTGATCTCGCCCTTATTCCGAGCGTGGATCTCCCGTTCTCAGTGAGCGGAACCGTTCCATTGCGGCGGTAATCGGACAGAGGTTCACTTTGAACGCATTTCTGCATCGATAGAATGGCCGATCTTATTCCTTAGAAAAATACTCATAAAACGACATATTGTATGAATATAGAGGATTTAATGTGAGAAAAACCTCTTTCTTCTTACGCGTAACGGTGATACGCTGACCTATCCACACCATTATGAGGAGGTACCACGTGAAAACGATGGTAACCACACGGTCAAAGATCACCATGGCACAGTTTGAGGCAACCTGGAGCGAAATCGCCGATTCACTCGCCGATGCGTTCAGAATGCAGCCTCACGAGCGGGAATGGTTCAACAACAAACCTGTCGCTCGTCTTATTGCGGCAATCCCCCTGATGGCCGGTTGTCACGACGCGGAACGGACCGCAGTTGCAAATCTGGGCACCTACCTGCTCTCCATCAAGAGCACAAAGCCCTACTTCAACGCGACACCCGCAGACGACACCGACATCTTCGAGCGATTGCGCCTCGGCATGAACTTCATCGGCGGCGACGAAGCCGTCATCGGCAGGGGCATGAGCATGCTCGCGCTCTGCATGGTCATTAACTATTCGCAGGACGCTGTCGAGGACAGAATGAGGGGCAAGTACAATCCTGTCGAGAACGGGACGTTTGACTACGAGGCGATCCGCGAAGATCTCGAAACGCGAATCGCTGCGGTGCAGTGCCCCGAGATGGAGATGATTCTCCGGGACTTCGATACCAAGGCCGGCTGGTGGTCGCTCGACCGCATCCTCCCTTGGGAGTTCTAGAAAAAGCCATTGACACTGCTGCACGGCACGTCAGACTATGACGTGACGTGCAGCAGGACTATAACGCATTCCTACAGCGCCAAGTGGCTATCTCGGTCGGTCTTGCCTCAATCCTCTTAGCGGCAGTTAGTTTCGTACGTCTCATAGCCTATTTTGACAATACCGTATTCCAAGCGTTGGTCAATCCTAACGTGATTGCAGTGGTCATTGTTGGGATGGTGTTTCTTTTTGCAACCCTGAGAACCGGCAAGGTGGGTAGAACAGTCCAAGTGGTAACAAGCTATCTCATTGCTTGTGGAACTGCGCTGGATGGAGACGGTGGGGATCTGACTAGCACTGTGTTCTTGATTGTCGCGATGATGCTCGCATCAGAATACGACACATTGACAAGCCGGCCTTGGGCGATTATTGGCTCGTCCCTTGTCATCTATATCGGCTGCTTTTTTGGTGCAGCCTTCGCCAGTACCGGTGCGATTCTCGCATCTGTGCACGTCTTGCTCGGAGCTGGCGCCGTCGCCTTCCTGTTTGTGGCCATCATTCGAACAAGACTGGAACAGGTAAAAAATCGTGAAAACGAATTGGAAACCAAAGTCGCACAGCGCACCACAGGACTACGGCGAGAGGTCAAGCGCAGAGCGGAGCTCGAGAACAGTTTGCGTGACACGGCGGTCAGGAGCCAGCGGTTGGCGTCTGAGCGGGCGCTGTTGCTTCATGAGCTGCATCATCGCACGAAGAACGACCTTCAACTGATCGCAAGCATGATCCGGTTGCATGGGGAGGATGACGAGAACTCCACCAAGCAGGATCTGCTTGCGGCAGCTGACGATAGAATCATGGCCATTGCCCTCGTGCATGAGTATCTGTATTCATCAAAGGAGCTGTCCGCCATAGGTCTGGCGGATTACCTCG
>DAOWMR010000243.1 GCA_030642995.1 Spirochaetales bacterium | reverse complement strand
CGGAAACAGACATTCTGATCTCAGCGGTATCATTCTTGATCGCCTCCACGGGCTGGATATCAAACATGTCGTAGGTCTCGAACACCCAACGGGCGAAAGCGGCGTCCCACGCCCCGGTGAACCTGAGCGCGGACCTCCAATCGAAGGGTTTTGCCTGCCAGACTCCGCCGGTGAACCCCATACCCTTCACGTGCCACGACCAGATGCCGTGGGCTCCATAGGTGACACCGGCCTTGGCTCCGCTCAACAGACTCTGCCAGATTGCCTTCCGAACGTCAAAAGCACTGAAACGTCCATACTGACCAGCCCGGCCCAGACCTTCATAGCATGGTTCGCCATTCACGATCGGCCGCTTGATCGATTTGCCTCGGTAGGCCGCTGCATGAAGGTATGGACGGTCCTGGCGTTCCAGTCGATGCCCCGACTGATACATATAGAAATCCAGGTCAGAGTAGTCGGCCCACTCGTCCGGCAGGTCGATCTCAGAGGTTAGGTGCATTGTGGTCAATGATTCCGGGCTCATTCGCTTCACGACGTCAAACATGGTCTTGTAATAGTCATGTGCCTTTGCCGACTTGAAGTCGTCATCACCGCTGATGATGTAGACCGGATCAAACTGAGAGAACCGATCTACCACGTACTCCATGTACGGCTTCACCGCGCTCAACGGCATGACCTTGTCCTCGAATGAACGAGAGGCCCAGGAACCCTCCACGTAGTTGCACCACAGTGGAGCCAGGACCGGGAGAAATCCCCGGGCAATTGCCATTTCGAGCATGGTCTGCGCCCGATCGAAGTACTCATCGTTGATGGCCTGGAAATCCATCGTGCCTTGGCTGTCTGTCTTGAACGGCAGAACACCGATCGTTGATTCACTGGTGTCATGAGGAATGGGGAGCACGATCATCTGGAGGACGTTAAACCCCTGGGCCTTGCGGTAGTCCAGGTACTCAGCCCAATCGTCAATCGCCGCGTTGGCAAAGGCCAGCCACGCAGTGTCGGCAAGGTAGAAGAACGGCTTCCCGTCTTTCACAAAGTGGTCTTTCGAGTCTGATATCTGCAGTGACGCTCCGTCGGGTGACATGCCGTTCTACTTCCGAGTCGCCTGTGGTTGCATCTGCGACCGAGCAATCAGTTCAAGAAACTCAGCGGTGCTGAGCTCATCAAGCCTGGTATCGAACAATTCACTGTGTTTGCGCATAGTCTGGAGATCCCATTCCCACCATTCCAGATCCTCCAGTGCCTGGATGATCTTATCATCAAATCTCCTCCGTATCGATCGTGCCGGGTTACCTACCACTACAGAGTAGGCCGGATAGCTTTTTGTGACCACGGCTCCCCCACCGACAATGCAGCCGTTGCCAAGCTCTACTCCGGGCAGGATGAATACGGAATCACCAATCCAACAATTGTGGCCTATTCGCACATCTCGCCGGCCATCAAACTCGACCTTTTCGGTGATTTGTATCTGGAGTTTGTGTTGCACGTTCAGGTGCACAAGTGAGTGATTTGTCGTGATGATCCGTACGTCCCGACCGATCGCGCAATAGTTACCAATGGAGAGGCTTCCGGGACCTTTGGCCACCATTGGGCCGTTGATTTGGGTGCCCGTACCGATAGTTGCGGTCTTACACGTGAAGACACTACCTTTCGTAATAAGGACATTGTCTCCACAGTCCGGAGTCATGCGCCGTTGTCCGCCAAACCGGCCTATTCCTTTTCGGAACTTCATCACAATCCCTCCGTGAGTCGCGGCAATACTCGCCATCACAACGGCAACTATGCCATCAACCGCTGGGCATCGCTACGACAGGATTGCTTCATGCACGCACTATGTTGATGTCGGCCGCACGACACACAATGGCGGTCTATTCCTCCGTCCTGTCATCGACCGGCTCGATGATCAGGCGGCCGTTTTCCTCACGAACCCGGAGCCTGCTATTGGGCTGAATGCCGAGCTTCCGCATCTCATCCTTCGGAAGCTGGAGCCAACCTACCCTGTCCACGAGCACAAACTCCTCATGGGTGGCGTCTGCGTCGGGGAATAGCTCCGCACCGGTTTGAGCATCGTGCTCGTAAACCTCGCGGTAGGAGTGCCGCCGAAGAAACTCGCTGGATGTCTTGCCGTCGCGGATGGCCACAACTCGATCCACCGCACGAGACAGATGCCTGTCGTGAGTGACGATGACGATGGTCACGCCGAGTTCGGTGTTCAAGCGCCGAAAGATCTTCATGATCGCCTCGGTGGTGTGCGTGTCCACCGCGCCTGTCGGTTCGTCTGCCAGGATGAGTGGCGGATTGTTCGCCAGAGCAATTGTGATGGCGACTCGTTGCTGCTCACCACCGGACAACTGGTCAAGCCGACTCCCGGCCCTATCGGAGAGACCGACCATATCGAGCAACTCTTTCGCCCACGCCCTCTTGCGACCGCCGGCAATCTGCATCGGGAGTTCGATGTTCTCCAATGCCGTCAGATAGGGAATGAGATTGCGCGCGCTGTTCTGCCAGACGAAGCCGATGGTCTTTCGCCGATACTCGACAAGATCTCTCTTACCGAGACGAAGAATGTCGGTTCCGTTGACCACGACCTTCCCTGCTGAAGGGACGTCGAGACCTCCGAGGATGTTGAGCAGGGTGCTCTTGCCGCTACCGCTGTTCCCTATGGTAGCCATGAGTTGCCCGGTCGGGACCTCGAGATCGAGCCCCTGGAGGGCCAGCACCTCGGTTTCTGCGGTTTTGTATATTTTGACCAAGTTCTCGCACAGAATCATGATTCAGTCACCACACTCCCGTTTTCCAGTTCGATCACGTAGTCAGCAAGTTCCTGCATCGCCGGATCGTGACTGGTCATTACCACGGTCACCCCCTCCTCCTCTATGAGACGTCGGAAGATCGCGACAATGTGCACACCTGTCACGGTGTCCAGCTCGGCCGTTGGTTCGTCCGCATAAATCACCCGCGGGTGATGGGAAATTGCTCGGGCGATGGCCACGCGTTGCTGCTCTCCACCTGAAAGCTCGGTAGGGCGGTGATCCATCCGGTTCTCCAATCCCACGAGTCGGAGACATTCACGCACTCGCTTGTCACGATCCGCGTAGCCAATCCCGGCAACACGCATTCTGAAATCGATATTCTCGTAGGCCGACATCAACGCCACGAGCGCAATTGTCTGATAGACAAAGCCAATCTCGTTTCGCCGAAAGTGGTCGCGCTCGTGCTCGGTCATGCTGATGACGTCGATCTTGCGGTAGTGAATCGTGCCGGTGTCGGGACGATCAAGAAGCCCGAGGAGATTGAGCAGGGTCGTCTTGCCTGAGCCTGAACGACCTTTGACAACTGTGAGGCGTCCTTCAGGGATGGCTACGTCCATCTCCGCGACCGCATGCACGATCGACGACCCAACCCGAAAAGATCGGTTGAGGCTCCCGGTGGTGATCGCCGGAATCGACACCGTGCTGCTCATCACTCCTCTCCCAGCTTCACAGCCTGGTGGATTCGGATGCGCGACAGGAAGACTGCAAGGATTACAAACCCAAACAGCAGCATAACCGCCACGAAACCCCCGATGCGGAGTTGATCCTGCAACAGCGAGATGACACGAAACGGCGGAACTGTATCGGTGGCGTTCTTGCCAACCTGAAGCAGTGGGGCGAAGAGCTCGCTAGTGACCCGACCGATGAGGAATCCCGCCACAACCGCGACAGCCGAAACGAGGATCTGCTCGATGGCCAACATCCTGATGATGCCCGATTTTGTCATGCCCATGGCTCGGAAGAGCCCAAACTGCAAGGTGCGCTCGCGAATGGCGAAGGTCCAGTAGATGAGGAACCCGACAAAACAGACCCCGAGGCTCACCAGGAATCCCAACGAGAGCGTGCCGTTTGTGCCCTGGAGTAGCGGGTCGTTGCGTGCCCGGATCAGTTCCTGACGTACATCGGTGAGACTGGTGATCCTGGAGCTCACCGTGTGAATGGAGTCGTAGAGTTCCTGACTTGTGGCTCCCGGGCGGAGTTTCAACCAGACTTCGTACGGCTCCTTCGCCGTCATCGCCTGAAGGTAGGGCAGATTCACGACCGCGAGATGTCGTCTGGAGTTTGCATTGCGACTCTCGTAGGGGTTGAACGTTGGCCAGAAGTCCACAAAGCCATAGACGTAGTAGAGTGTCGTTGGTTGGTCCTTCCACTGCATGTAGATAGGATCACCAAGTTCTACTCCTTCGTCACGAAGCGAGGTGGAGAGAAGCGCCGCCGCCGGGCTCTCTGCCATGAGGTTCAGGTAGTTGTACCAGTGAAACGGCAGGAGTCCGTTGCGGAACCACGCGATAGTGCCGAACTCCTGGGGAATGATCCCAAGAAGGGTGACGTTGCCAAACGATTCGCCACCGAAAACTCGCCCCGAGGCCTGTTCCTCGCGGAAGACCGCGGTGGACAGCATAACTTCCGGCAACTCCTGGAAACGGCGAAACTCCGGCTCAACATAGCGACCGGTCGGTTCCTCGATCGTAGGGGGCCCGCCGAAGGGTCCGCCGGGACCAGCCGCCGCGATAGGGCCAGAGTCGCTTACCCTGACCCACTCCTCAGTCACAACCGCGTCGGCACCAACACGATACCTGATCTGTTCCTTTACGTTTTGATTCAAGGTACGCGCGGCGTCTGCGTTAAAAACGCCAACCGAGATGCTCAGGATGATAAAGAGCATCAGAAACTGATCCTTCCCACCGCCACGGCCAACCTGCACAAGCGAGGAGAACACGGCCGGAGACCAGCGCCGCCGTCCAAGCCGAAATATCAACCGGACAAGGCCAGGGTAGAGGCGAAGGAAGAGTAGCCCGACGCCGATGACGAAGAATGTGGAGATGAAGAAGAGCATTGGATCCAGGGCCAGTTCCGACGCCTCCAGACCGGAGATCTGGATGATCTCCGACCGTGCCTGGTACCGGTAGAGTCCATAGATGGAGATCCCTAAGGCGATGAAGTCCACAAACAGGAGTTTCCAGATTGGCTTGCGTGTCTTCCGGGCGATTTGTTGTTTGTGGAGGACGATGGTTGTCCGCGACGCCTGAAGCGCCGGAAGCAGCATTGTCCCCAGCGCCAGCGTCGCCGCTGCAACGCCGT
>DAOWMR010000372.1 GCA_030642995.1 Spirochaetales bacterium | reverse complement strand
TGGCGTCGTACGGCGTGGCCGGGAACATGGCTTTCAATCCGGGAATGTGAGCAACGATGCTCGACCAGTCCTGGCTGTGCTGTGCCCCGTACTTGCTGCCGACCGAGACGCGAAGCACCAACGGCATCTTCAGTACTCCCGCGCTCATGCTCTGCCACTTGGACATCTGGTTGAAGATTTCGTCGCCGGACCGGCCCATGAAGTCGCAGTACATGAGTTCAACGACGGCTCTCCCGCCGGACAAGGCATACCCAACGCCGGCCCCGACGATGGCGCCCTCGGAGATGGAGGAGTTGAACAGCCGGTGATAGGGAAGGGCCTCGGTAAGACCGCGGTATACTGCGAAAGCGCCGCCCCAATCGCGATTTTCCTCTCCCCAGGCGGCAAGAGTTGGATCGATGTAGAATCGATGGGCAACCGCCTCAAACAGCGCATCCCGGTAGGCGACAATCTTCATTTTTGATAACGGCTTGCCGTTCTCATCAAACGCGCTACGGCTCTTTCGCGCTATCTGCCTGGACCGTGGACTCTCCTCAAGAGGGATCAGTACCTCGGGTTCTCGATCATCGAACTTCTCCACCTTCTCATTGCTGAACATCACGGTATCAATGAAGGTCCCGGAGAGCCGAGGCGAGATGTCCAGGTCCGAGGCGAGTCGGCAGGCGCGTTCGACCTTGGTGATGACCTTTTGCTGCAGAGTTCCGACTTCGCTGGTACTCAGCACCTTGTTCTGAACGAGGTAGTCCGTGTAGCTTCCCAACGCATCGGCATCCTGCCACAGCTGAACCTCTTCCTTGGTCCGATACGAGGAGGCATCGGACGGCGAGTGGCCGCTTAAGCGGTAGGTGATGGTGTCCAGAAGTACGGGACCTCTGCCTGCAAGAAGAATCTTCTTCTTCCGCTCCATTGCATCCGCAACGGCCAGCGGGTTGTACCCGTCCACCCGCTCGGCATGCATGTTGTCCGCGTTCACGCCGGCGCCGGCCCGGGCGAGGATTCCGTATCCCATTGTCTCGCCCTTGGTTTGGCCCCCCATTCCGTAGAAGTTGTTGATGAAGCTGAACAGAATGGGAGGTGCTCCGCCTACATCCTTGTCCCAGAGTGTCGTGTACTGGTCCATGGCGCTCATCATCATTGCTTCCCACACGGGGCCGCATCCCATGGAAGCATCCCCAATGTTGGCGATCACGATACCCGGCTTTCTGTTGATACGTTTGAAGAGAGCGGAACCCAGAGCAATGTCGGCACTGCCTCCCACGATTGCGTTATTGGGCATACTGCCGAACGGCGCGAAGAAGGCGTGCATGGAGCCGCCGAGGCCTCTGTTCAGGCCTGCCTTTCGAGCGAATATCTCGGCAAGGGTTCCGTAGAGAATGAAGTTCTCTGCAAGATCCCGGACGTCCTCGTACGATTCCCGCTCGACCACCGCGAGAGTGTCGCCGCCGAGGTGGTCGTTCATGATCTGCTGCAGTGTGGAGTCGTCCAGCTTTCCGATTGCCGAGTAGCACTTTGCCAGGATATCGCCGTGGCTGCGGTGACTCCCGAATACGAAGTCATCAATGTCCAGATTGAGGCACATTCCGACCGCCGTGGATTCCTGCCCGATCGAGAGGTGAGCCGGGCCCCGGTGATTGTACTCGATGCCTCGGTACGAGCCCTGGAGCTTGATCTCGTTCAGCATCGTCTCGAACTCGCGAATGGTGAGCATGTCGTACAGCACCCGTGAGAGGGTTTCTTTGCCGTACTTCTTGATTTCAAGGGCGGGATCAGACCGATACGAGTTCACCGGAATGTCTTCAATGACGATTGCGCCGGACTGCCGAACGACGGCTGGATCAACTACCTGGGACTGTGGCATTGCGTTCCTTCCTATTGTGCAAGTGTGAGATTGATTTCAGCGATCCTTCCGGCGAGGTCCTTCAGGAACCGTGCCGCCGGGGCGCCGTCAACAGCCTGGTGATCAATGGTCAGCGATAGACTGAGAGTCGGTACGAATGCCATTCCTCGGTCCACCATGATCGGTCTAGGTTCTATAGTGCCTATTCCGAGGATTCCAACCTGTGGAGCGTCAAGCACGGGCGTGAAGCTCTGAATGCCGAAGGCGCCGAGGTTGGTAACGGAGAACGTCCCGCCGGAGAGATCTTCAGGTCCGGCCTTCATGGTCTTACAGGCCTCGGCAAGCCGGTGGGCCTCTGCGGCGAGTTGCGCAAGCGTCAGTTGATTCGCCTCCCTGATCACCGGCACCATCAGACCGCGCTTAGTATCCACGGCGAAACCAAGGTTGACCGATCCGTAGCGGCGGATGACCCCGTTGCTGAACGTTGCATTCATCGCTGGAAAGCCCGGCAGAGCCCGACTCACGGTAAACATCACGAGATCATTGATGGAGATCGATTGGAGACCGGGGGGCGCGCTTGCTTTGAGGCGGGCCCGATACTCCAGGAGCCCGCGCGCGTCCGCCCCCGTGTTCATGGTGAACTGTGCCGTTGATGTCAGCGAGGCGTGCATACGCTCGGCAATGACCTTGCGGATTCCCTTGACCGGGATCTCGTCGTATGAGGGGGCCCCGCCTGCGGCGGGGACAACGGTTGTCGGCTGCGGCGCGTTTGCTCCCGACCCGGCACCGTCGATTACCGACTGCACGTCCTGTACCATGATGCGGCCGTTCGGCCCACTTCCTGTCAGACTTGCAAGGGCAATGCCGTTCTGATCGGCGAATCGGCGGGCGCGAGGGCTGATAGCCGGGCCGCCGTCGCGTTCTGATCGTTCGGTCCGACCGCCCGGGACACCCGCTGCGGTCGGCCGCACACTCGCCCGCTCCGACGGCGCCGGCGCGCGATTGGTTGCCGGTGCAGGGGCGGTTGCGGGTTTCTCACCGGGTTCTCCGATGACCGCAATCGGCGAAAGCACCGGGACGTCGTCTCCTTCACCGACGAGCTTCGACAGCAACACGCCGTCGACCGTGGATTCTACATCGAAGGTCGCCTTGTCCGTCTCCACTTCGACGATCGGCTCTCCCGCGGCGACGACATCACCCTCGGCTTTCTTCCACTCCAGAATGATGCAACTCTCTACGGTGTTTCCTTGCTTCGGCAGAAGCACTTCACTTGCCATTTTTCTCCCCTATTTCACGATCTGCAACTGCACACCGGCCTCATCAATCGCCTGTCGTGCATCGCTGCCGATCTCCTCGTCCGTAATGATGAGTGAGAGTTTCGAAAGGTTCAGGACGTGGGTGAATCCGATCTTTCCGTACTTGGAACTGTCTGCGAGCAGCACCGTTTTCCTTGCGCAAGCGGACATTTTGCGGACTATCTCCGCACCTTCTATGAGATTGGTAGTCGTGCCGTGCGCAACGGTGAACCCGTCGGTTCCCACGAACGCGACATTCACATGGAACTGGTCCAGTTCCCGCAGAGCGACTGGCCCCACATTTGACTCGGTGGCTGCCTGGAAGTT
>DAOWMR010000521.1 GCA_030642995.1 Spirochaetales bacterium | reverse complement strand
TCTCGGCATCACGATCATCTCGTTCCTGGCGCTCTCTCTGGTTGTGCCCGCCTTTGACCGTCTGCTGAACGATCTCGGTTACCGGGTGCTGACGCTTCCCGCCCTGCGTGAGTTTTTTACCAGTGCATACGCGGTGCCGATCGTGCCGCTGACGAGATTCCACAACACCCTCGTTGCCGGGAGCCTGCTGACCGGGTTGGCCCTCTGGATCCCTGTCGCCATTCTTTCAGTGATTCTGGTGAATCTCTATCGGAAACACGTCCATGCGCGAATCATGAACAGCAAGATCGTGAAGGCAATCACGGCATCGCCATTTGCGCAGCGTATCGCGAGGGCGATGCGCTCGGTGCAGGGTTTCCTGCCCACGGCGGGTTAATGTGATGCGGACATCACCGAAGACAAAGCTGCCGAAGAAACCACCAAAGCCATTTCGTCGGCCAATCAAGCCAAAGAAGTACGAGAAGAAGCTCGCCGGTCGGATCTATCTGGAGCCCGATCGTGCGTTTCTGTCCGACATCACGGCCACCAATGAAGAGGGCCAGGTGGTTCTGTCCCGGGAACTCACCAAGGAGGAGCGGGGTCGACTAAAGAAGCTCCGGAAAGCCGCTCGCAAGAATCGCGGCGGACCACGCATGGGGCGGCTGGTCATCTTCGCAGTGCTCGTGGGCGGGGTGATTGTTTTCAACGTCGTGTTCAAGGATCGATTGGTGACACGAGGGGCGGAGTCCTTGCTCGGGGGAGTGTTTGAGGCACAGGCTGAACTCAGTGGCGTTCGATTTCGGCCCTTCCGGGGAGAGATTGCATTCTCTTCCCTCACCATCGCCGACGCGGACGCACCCATGCAGAACCTCGTGGAGCTTTCCGGAGGCGCGCTGCGGATTGACAGCCGGCAGCTGATCAACGGGCACGTGCTGATAGATGAGCTTACCGTTGACGGGCTTCAGTTTGGCACTCCCCGGGAACGGTCAGGGGCATTGGACATGGGCGATGATGGAGATGCCGCGGATTCCGGCGATGAGGCGGCAGAAGGCGAGAGTAGTCTTGTAGATAAATTTGGCGAAGCCCTGCCCGAAATTTCGTTTGCCGATCTCGGATTGCCCAGCACGCTCGATGCCCAGCTCTTTCTGGAGCAGAACCTGGACGCCCTGAGCACGCCGGTCGCGGTGGAAACCATCGCCAACAGCGCGACGGGTTTCGTGGATCGGTGGAGTGAGGAGATTCGGTCTCTGACCGATGAACTCGCAGGGATTGCCGACGATGTTCAGGAGTTTGCAGCTACCGACTTCACCGCCATTGGATCCGTCGCTGCGGCTACCTCGGTCTACGATGACGCGACTGCGCTTCAGGCAACCGTCACCGGCATGTCGGCCAAAGTGGAGGCTCAGTACGATGCCCTTGTCGCTGAGTCAACCGGGATTCTCAAGGAGGCACGCTCGCTTCCCGACCAACTGCGGGGTGACTATGACGATCTGGTTGCCAGGATTCCCGATGTCCGAACCGAGGGTCGAGATTTTGTCGTCGGGCTGGTGGAACCTTACGTTCAGGAAGCGCTTGGCCAGTGGTATGACCGTATCATCCGCGGCCTCGAGATCTACGAGCGGCTGACCGCGAATGCAGAGGAACGCGAGCCGCGCCAGGGCCGCCGGACCGGGACCGATATCAACTTCGCAACCACAACCTATCCGCGATTTCTCCTTGCGATGGCGGATCTTGGCGTTGAGGCTGCTGAGGATCAGGGACCCTCGGCCGGCGCCCTCCGAGCACGAATCACGGGCCTGACTACTG
>DAOWMR010000443.1 GCA_030642995.1 Spirochaetales bacterium | reverse complement strand
TGTGCCTCTCCGATCATCTCGCCGCGTTTCCATGGCGGGGATCCCGCCGCGCTCGTAGAGCACATTGTCAACCTGCATGAGCGCTTCGGGATCTCGGCCTTTGCGTTCTATGACGACGCACTTCTGCATCACGCCGAGCGCGGGGTGCGGCCGCTTCTTGATGGAATCCTTAATCGATATGGACGCCGGAAGCTGGAGTTTTACCTGCCCAACGCAGTGCACCTGGACTCCGTCACCGACGATCTGGCCAGGCTCATGCACGAATCCGGGTTCAGAGAGATCCGGTTCGGGCTGGAGAGCACCGACAGCGCCTTTCATTCGACCCTGGACACCAAACTCCACCTGGACGGAGTCGCCGGGGCGGTGAAGAGCCTGTTGCGCGCCGGGTTTGGCGGTGAACAGATCACCGCCTACATCCTCGTCGGTCTGCCGGGTCAGGAGTTCGCCGGCGTTCGTCGAACACTCATCGACGCGGCCAGACTTGGGATCAACGTCAGCCTCGCCGAGTATTCCCCGGTGCCGGGAACCCCTCTCTATGCCGCCGCGCGAGATTCCAGCGGTCTTGACCTGGACTGCGAGCCGCTTCTGCACAACAACTCCGTCTTTCCGCTCCTTTCAGGACAACTTACGCCCGAACAGATGCGTGAGATCAGGGAGACCGTGCGGTCCATCCGGCGTGGTATCATGGAGTAGGCCGGCTGTGGAAATCCACCAGTATCTGAAAGCAGATGGGATCACGAGCACTCGCGTATTGGACGCATTTCGTGCCGTTCCGAGAGATCAATTTGTCCCTGAGTCGTGTCGCAGCGAAGCGACCGCCAACCATCCTCTCCCGATCGGACACGGGCAGACGATCTCCCAACCCTATATCGTCGCCTACATGACCGAGGCGCTTGATCTCCGACCGGGTGATCGGGTGTTGGAGATTGGCACCGGAAGCGGGTACCAGGCGGCTATTCTCGCCGAACTCACACGGGATGTCTTCAGTGTAGAGGTGGTTCCAACCCTCGCGGCGAAGGCTCGGACGGTGTTGAACGAGCTGGGCTACGATTACGTTCAGACGATGGTTGGGAACGGATACCACGGGTGGCCCGAGCATGCGCCGTATGACGCAATCATGGTGACCGCCGCCGCCACACACATACCGCCGGCGCTCGTTGAGCAACTGGCCCCGTCGGGCCGCATGATCATTCCCGTGGGCGCCTCATTCGCCGTTCAGCAGTTGGCCCTCGTACGCAAGGCAGCCTCCGGGAAGGTGCGCGAAGAGTGGCTTCTTTCGGTCCGCTTTGTGCCGTTCACGGGCGAGCGAGAAGACGAGAGCGGGACCTGATCAATGCCGAACGTCCGTGTGACGACAAACCAGGGGATTGAAGATATCGCCGCCGCCGAGGTCACCCGGCTTCTCACCGAAGCGGGCATCACGGTTTCGCAGGCACATGAGCAGCCGGAGGGCCTTCAGGGCGTTGTGGTGGTAGACCTGGTGATCGATCTGCCGGCCGACAGCTCCGGTCCCGATGGCGAGACGGCTCTCTGTAACCGGGTTTGGGAAGCTCTCTCACGCGCACGGTCGATTTATCATGTCGTTGTGCACATCGGAGAGGTCGAGTGGAAGGGGCAAACCCTCGATGAGCTTGCTACCGAAATCGCCGCGCTGCCGTTCGGCCGAATGAAGCACTCCGGGAGTTTCCGGGCGAGCTGCTCGCGAATTGGGGAGCATCCCTTCCACAGCCCGGATGTGGAGGTTGCCGTCGGCACCGCACTGCAGAACCGGTATGGCACCGCGGTGGATCTCGAGCACTACGATGTGAACGTTCGGGTGGACATCATCGGATCGCGCTGTCTGTGCGGCTATCAACTCACCGGAAAGAAGGGCCTGGATCGGCGCTACCGCTGGCAGTATCACCCACGCGTGACGCTGCGCACCACGGTGGCCTACGCCATGCTGCAGATCGCCGGCTTCGAGGACAAGCCTGGGGACCTCCACGATCCGTTCTGCGGGTCGGGGACCATTCTGCTTGAGGCCGCGGCACTGGTGGCGGGGCCCGGGGCGGCCGACGACACAGCTCGCGCTCTGCGCATTGCGGGGTCGGATTTGTCCGCACGGGCAGTCGAGGGGTGCGTAAGCAATCTGGAGGCGGCCGGTCTCTCGGGGCAGATCACGGTGAATCAAATGGATGCGCGTAGCCTGTCGGATCATCTCCCGGCTGCCGGTCTTGATTACATAATCACCAACCCACCGTATGGTATACGGATGGGCCGTGAAGCCGAGCTGGGCACGCTCTATCGCCGGTTTCTGGAGGAAGCCGCGGTGGTGCTGTGGCCCGGTGGTGTCCTCGCCTTGCTTGTAGGGAAACGACGGGGCAGGTTCAACAAGATTCTCCAATCGACGCAGGGGTTTCGTTTGGAGCATGTCCGCATCATAGAGATCGGTGGCGTCTATCCCGGACTCTTCGTGTTGCGTCGAACGTAGTGGGTGACTGTGCGCTACTGCGCGGCAGTTACCTCGTTTGGAATAGATTCAGGCAGGGTTTCCTTGACATAGATGTACTGGTACTTGCCGGAGTGTTCCTGCTCCGGGTCCTCATGGCAGTCGCGACCGGCGAAGAAGAAGAGAATGTCGTTCATGTCGTCCGAGGATTCGATCAACGCGTAGCGGACC
>DAOWMR010000307.1 GCA_030642995.1 Spirochaetales bacterium | reverse complement strand
GTCACAGAGTACAAATGAACGAATTGAATCTGACTCCATGGGTAGCGTGCCCGTCCCCGGCTGGGGGTACTGGGGAGCACAAACTCAGCGTGCTGTAGACAACTTCTCGGTATCCGTGCACCGCATCCCACGGTCCATGATCCGGGCTCTCGCGCTGATCAAGAAACACGCGGCGAGAGCCAATGGCGATTTGCAGGCTGTCGCGCCGGAAATCGCCGGAGCAATCGAGAAGGCCGCCGATGAGGTGCTGAACGGCAAGTGGGATGAGCACTTCCCGATTGATGTGTTCCAAACCGGCAGCGGCTCGAGCTGGAACATGAATGCAAATGAGGTCATTGCCAATCGCGCCTGCGATATTCTCGGACATCCGATGGGAAAACGAGATCCGGTGCATCCCAATGATCATGTGAACCAGGGCCAGTCGAGTAATGACGTGATTCCGAGCGCCCTACACATTGCGAACCGCATGGAGGTCCCCGGGCTCATTGATTCCGTCCGCCGGCTCCAGGGGAGTTTCCAGACCAAGGCTGAGGAATTCGCATCGGTCGTCAAGATTGGCCGGACACATCTGCAGGACGCCGTTCCCATGACGCTCGGCCAGGAGTTCGAGGGCTACGCCGTGCAAATGAAGAAGAGTGCCGAACGGATCGAGCGCACGCTCGGAAATCTGGAAGAACTCGCGCTGGGCGGAACCGCTGTCGGTACCGGGCTCAATGCTCATCCGGATTTTGCAGAACGGACAATCGCCGGCATCGCCGCGGAGACCGGCATACCGTTCCGGCCGGCCGAGAGTAAATTTGAAGCCATCGCTAATCGGGACACCCAGGTGGAGCTTGCCGGAGCGTTCAACTCATTGGCTGTCAGCCTGATGAAGATTGCCAACGACCTCCGGATTCTCGCCGGCGGCCCACGAGCAGGACTGGGTGAGATCACCCTCCCCTCCCTGCAGCCCGGCAGTTCCATCATGCCGGGGAAGATCAATCCGGTGATTCCCGAGATGATGATCCAGGTGGCCGCGCATGTCATGGGCAAGGTGACGGCAATCTCTGTGGGCGGACAGAATGGTCCGCTGGAACTCAATATGATGAATCCGCTGATCGCTTACGAAACGCTGTCCGCAATTTCAATCCTCGATGAAAGCTGCAGTGCCTTCGCAACACGATGCGTGGACGGAATCGTTGCAGATGCCGAGCGGTGTGAGTACTGGATAGAGTGGAGCCTGGCGCTCGGCACTCCCCTGGCAATCCGGATTGGCTACGATAAGGCGGCCGAACTCGCACACATCGCGTTTGAGCAGAAGCGAACGATCAGAGAGGTCGTGAAAGAGTCGGGATTGCTGAGCGACGACGAGGTGGATGAATTGCTGGACCCGAGATCCATGATCTAGCCGGAGCAGGAGAACCTGGTGTTCAGATTGCAACCACCACGCTCAGTCGAACACGACCGGGCGCCCGGTCTCCCTGAGGAATGCAAAGCACATGGCAACCTGATCCTCGGTGTTTCTCAGCACTGAAAGCTCCGGTAATTCCTCCTCGCCGAAGAATTGCGCGTCCATCGTCTCCATGTTCGGCTGGAATGATCCGCCAATTGCTCTGCATTCGATGAAAATCTTGTACACCGAGTATGGAAAATCGTCATCTGTGTATCGATTTCTGTCCAGCACCGCAATCAGACGCTCCGCTTCTGTAGCGATACCCGATTCCTCTCTCACTTCCTTCTCCGCGTTTTCCTTCACAGAGAGCTGTATCTCTGCCCAACCTCCCGGCAAGGCCCATTTTCCGTCGTCGGACTCCTGAACGAACAGCAACTTCTCGCCCTTGGGAACCACTGCTCGAATGTCCACTTTCGGTGTCTGATATCCATTCTCGTTCGCAAAAAGCCCCACCAGCTTTTCAGTTCCAACGTCCGTGTATGAATTGAGTATCTCGATTGACAGCTCTCGGATTTGCTCAAACCGTTCAAGGTCAAACTTGTCCTTTGAGTACTCGAGTCCCGCCTGGGCGATTGATTGCATCTGCTGAGCCCAAACGAGCCACTGCTGCTGTATGTTCATTGTTCTCCTTCACGGTGGAAGAGCAGCTACTCTTTCGTATCAGGCCAGGTCGCGGAGAAGATAGAGCTGCACGGACTCAAACTCAGATCCTTTAACGAACCAGCGGCTCACTTTGTCCGGCGCAAGCGCGATTGCGGTTTCGGTACGGCCAGCTGACCCGGCTTCAACGCCCGTTCGCCCAGGTGGAAAATGAGGTTGAGATCCTCCGACACGATTGAGCTGGTTTCTCCGGATGCTTCATACGGCGTGTTGCCAAGATGAAGTCCCATCCGCCAACTGATCGGCGTCGTGACGGAAAATTGCTCAATATTGATCAGGACCCGATTGAGAACGAGTCGGACAGCGGGAATCAACGCCGTAACCCGCTCTCCGTCAAACGGGCACAGCAGAACGCCGTCATCCTCTTTCCAGACCCAGACCCTTCCATCCACACCGGCAAATGCGCGCGAGAGAATGCCCTGAAGGGTTCGCCGAATAGTTCGCAGCAAATCCTCGCTGGATTTCCTCCGCATTTCCTTCATGTGATCAAGGCCGACATAGAGCATCTGGAAGGTGTACTCCTGCCCCTGCTCCACCTCATCCCAGCCGCTTCCCGAAGGATAGACATTCATCGGTACCGGGATTCGTGCAGGTTCGGGCTCGGGGGCTCCTATCGCCGCGAACTCTACGACCCGCCCGAACCGCGCTGTAGTCAATCCCTCACGAAGAAGGCGTCCATCAACGTAATCGGACGCGCCGCGTTGAAACAACTCAGCAATGTCTTTCAGCGTGCTGTTTCGGTCCACGATTCCAAATGGGCTTGAAGCCGAATTTCCCAACAGTTTCAGACGAGAACGAACGGATGCAATGGACAGACCTGTGATGTCCAGATAGATGAAGTGGCCGTGGGAAAGGTCTTCGAGGATAGGCTTCAGCTTGCCTCTCGGGTGCACTTCAACGGAGTGGTTCTTGCTCCTGCGCAGGGTGTCGAATCCCGCGAGGCAACTCTTGTTGTCGGTGAAAAGCAGGATACGCACCGGTTACGCAAACCTCACTGAATAGGCATAGAGATTCTCGCCGGAACTCGTACGGATTCCCTCAAACCGGCTGGACAGGCTGTGATCCAGGCTCGGAAGAATTGCGGCTGAAATCGTCAGGCTGTCCTGCTGCCCATACTTGCTATCGATGTCCCAGAGTCTCTTTACCGTATCCACCTTGAGTTCGGTGCCGTCCGACCGATACTCGCACGGGCCGTTGTGAATGGTCAGTCGGACGTGGAGACCTTCAGGAAGCGGACAGGAAATCAGATTGTAGAGGAAAAGCTCATTCAGGATCTCAACGGCAGAGTGAACGGCGCGCTGATTCTCCTCCTCGAACGTGAAAGCGAAGAGACCTCCGTCCCCCTCCCATCCCCAGAGACGTCCATTGCGACGTTGAACGGACTCGGTCACGATCTGTCGGAGCGTCTGATAGATCCTCTGCATGGATCCCTGCCCGTGCCTCCTGACCAGCTCGGAGTTTCCGGCAACGTCAACACCGAGGAACGCCATCACGTAGTTCTCTCCCTCCCGCAGGACGCCCCAGTTCCTGGTCGTCCTGATGGCCCGGTCTTCCACAAACGAGCCGCTACCGGAATCATACCGATACCCTGTGTCGAGGATCTCGGTCACGATGGTGTTCAGCCGAGGAATCTTGTATTTTCGTCCGGCCATTCCCACCCGTTCCAGGCTCATCAGCAGGCTGACAAACTCCAGGAAGAGATCGGTCTCAGCAACGTCCGCAATTATCTGACTGGCGGCGGTTCTATTCGGGATCGGGACCGACTGAGGAAAGCCGGTGCGCTCGTGGAGGTCGTAGTTGCCGAACATTCGTCGAGCCACATGGACCATCGTCTTCACTTCCATGGACTCGGTCAGTGCTCGAGTGGCGAGCGTCCGCAGACGCCCCTTTACACGCATGGGCGCAGTATACAGCTTTGCATGCCGGCCGCAAACTATTCGTAGATCGTTACGGTGTAGTTCCCGTACGATCCGGCCGCATAGCTTGTCACCACTAATTCAAAGTTCGCCGTGTGATCCGGGAT
>DAOWMR010000446.1 GCA_030642995.1 Spirochaetales bacterium | reverse complement strand
CACCTGGGCGGCGGTTGTGTCATTGCGGCGGGGAACGTGGGCTGCCCCGGGGGAGATAATGGCAGGGCCGGCAATGAGCCATTCCTGGCGGTTATCTGAAACCAGTCCGCCACGGCCCCCGCGCGACACCCCGAGCCTGGGGAGACCCGCGGCGAATGCATCACCGCGTGGCAAGAGCTCAGCGTAGGTTGTCGGGTGAAAGACACCGTTTTTGTCTTTTGACATCTGGGCCGGGAAATTCGCATGAGACCCGGCGATCTCTTCCAAGAGCAAGGGAATGGTCGGTTTCAATTTTTACCACCTGTAAGAAGAAAAGGGCTGCCCAGAGGGGCAGCCCGAGTCTTCGTCGGAAGACGATCAGACTAGCGCTGGCGCACGATGAAGTCAGAGAAGCTGACTGCAAGCTCGTTCGTGCGTAGCGAGATGTAGTTTCCTCGGAGAACGCTCGGATCTACATCAAAGTAGAACCAGAGAGTCGGATTCGTCGGATCCATCACCATGATTCTGCCTGTATCGGCATTCACACGAATCTTGATCTGAACCGGTGACTCAACAAATGCGGCAAGATCTGCAAGCGCCATGTTGATGCCGGCAGCCTTCAGAGCAGCGATGATGTCGACATTGTATGCCGAACCAAGCGCCATCTCCGAGTTCTTCACGCTGTGGTACACCTGGGCTCGGAAACCAAGGTGCTCTCGAGCATCCATTGCGGTCTCGACCCGCGTGTCAAGATTCAGCCACAGCAGGTAGGAGTTACCAGCGCCCCAGGCGATTCGGCCAAGCGGCGGGTTTTCCACCCCGACATGGATGCCGAATCCGGCGTGCAGCTGCTGAGCAAGCAGAGCTGCCTGGCTCTCGAAACCACCGGCTTCATAGCGAACCTTGAATGCGATTTCGAACTCTCCCGACGGTGACACTCCCGGGGGCGCAACCATTCGGTCGATTCGAGCCAATCCTGTGTCGGTGTCCCGCTGCACAAGCATGCCGCCGCGGATGCCCCACTCACCATAGCCTGGCACCCACTCACCGAGAGTGGAGAAGTCATCATCGATAATGACCTGTGCACTCACCATGAGAGGGAGAAGCAGGAGCAACGCCGCGAAGATGAGGGCAACCTTCTTCATATCCTATCCTCCTAGCGTAAAATGATACCCTTTCGATTAAGGTGTAAAATCACTATATCATAATCTGAAAAGCCTGCATACACAACCAAAAAAGCTCGGGAATTGGATCCAAATCCATGAGTATTGCATCAGCAGCCGGCTTGGAGCCGCCGCCAAGTCCCAGTACAATCCTCACATGCGACCCTTCGTGATGTCCGCCGCACCAGAGTTGCACTTCGGCACGGGAAGTGTTGAGTCGCTTCACGAGTTGATCCGGGCACGCGGATGGAGATCGGTGCTGCTCGTCATCAGCAAGAGTGCGCTCGATCAACCCGAGATCCGGAAAGGTCTACTCGCCGCACTGGACTCGGTTGGTATTATTCATCGCACATATCGATATGACCGGGTTCCCGACGGCCTGAACGCTTTCACCGCACCGCGCGGGCCGTACCGGGAACCGACGCCGGACGTCGTGGACGCAATTGTCGCACACGAGCGTTCAGGGTGCGCCGAGCCGGGTGCCTGGGCGCCGGCGGAAGCCGTCGTGGCCGTTGGCGGCGGGAGTGCGGTGGACACCGGCAAGGCGGTGAGCGCAGCATTGAAGCATCCTCATTCCATATCCGAGTATCTTGAGGGGGTCGGGACCAGGGAACTCACCGGTGCGAAAATTCCGTTTGTCGCAGTGCCGACGACGGCCGGTACCGGAACCGAAGCGACGAAGAACGCCGTGCTTTCGAAGGTGGGAGAGGACGGTTTCAAGAAATCCCTCCGTCACGATCGATTCATTCCCGACATCGCCGTTGTGGATCCGCTTCTTCAGATGTCCTGTCCCGCTGTGGTCACGGCGGCAAGCGGAATGGACGCGATCGCTCAGTTGCTCGAGGCGTACGTTTCCACGGACGCCAATCCGTTGACCGATGCGTTGGCATTGGAGGGTCTTGCGTCGGCCGGGCGGAGTTTCATCCGTGCGGTGGAGCGGGGCGACTCGGATGTGGATGCGCGTGTCGGTATGGCGTACGCTGCGTACCTCTCCGGGCGGTGCCTGGCCAATGCCGGGCTCGGTGTGGTGCACGGCCTTGCCGGTCCGGCCGGCGCGCATTCCGCCGCTCCGCACGGGGGGTTCTGCGGTATTCTTCTTGCGCCGGCGACTGAAATGCTCGTTGAGCGGCTCGTTCTCCGCCGAGACTCGGCGGGAACACTCGACAAGCTCGCGACCGCAGGCAGGGTCCTTACGGCGGGCGGAGCTGCGTCCACGGAGGCCCACATCCAAATGCTCCTGGATCGGCTTTCCGAGTTCACGCGGCTCGGCGGACTCCCTCGACTGCGCTCCTACGGATTCACGGAATCGCTGGTTCAGCAGGTGGCTCGAGAGGGTAACAGCAAGTCGTGGCCGGTGACTTTTGACGAGTCTGAGCGGGTTGAACTGCTGAACCGTTGTCTCTGAGCCGTGCAAGAGCACCGCAATGCATCCTGCGCGTATTATGCAGAATGCATGGACTGCCGGTATCCCGGCTCATGCCGGGAGAGCCGCCGCAAGCACTCT
>DAOWMR010000454.1 GCA_030642995.1 Spirochaetales bacterium | reverse complement strand
GGTTGCACAGCGAGTGGTTGCTCCCGGCGGGCCGTTTTACCGGCAACCTTGGTCGGTGCTCATCGAGGTGACCTACCGTCCGGGCGTGGCCAACCCCGTGGCGACCACCATTCGTGACGCGCTATCAACAAGGTTCGGGACACTCCCGGCCGGGGCGATAGTGCAGACCGCGTGGCAGCTCCTGCTGGACCTGGACGCGCGGTCGGTGGAGTTGTGCGACATCGCGCGTCTGTTTCACAATCCGCTTGTCCAGCAGGCAACGGTCATTGCCCGCGCGGAGTGGGATGGTGGGCGGCGTCCCCCCGAGCGCTATCCTGTCGTTGCCGGCCAATCGATTCCGCCGGTGCAGCGGATTGATGTGGCGGAATTGAGCGACAAGAACCTCGATCTTCTCTCGAGGGACCGGCTTCTCGCACTTGATCTCCGCGAGATGCGGGCCATCCGGGACTACTACCGCGATCCCGACGTCCGGGCTCGGCGGGAAGCCGCGGGCCTCGGTCCGGCGGCAACCGACGTTGAGCTGGAGATGATTGCTCAGACCTGGAGCGAGCACTGCAAACATAAGATTTTCGCAGGCCACATCACCTACACCGAGGAAGGCCGGAAACCTGAGGTGGTCGACAGCCTGTTCAATACCTACATCCGTGACACGACCAGTCGAGTTGCGTCGGATGACTCATTTGTGAAGAGCGTGTTTGACGACAACGCCGGTGTGATCGCCTTTGATGACGAGACCTTGCTCTGCTTCAAGGCGGAAACCCACAACAGTCCCTCTGCCCTTGATCCCTACGGCGGTGCAATTACCGGGATTGTCGGGGTGAACCGGGACATCCTCGGCACCGGGATAGGCGCCCGCCCGATTTTCAACACCGACGTCCTCTGCTTCGGGCCGCTGGATACTCAAGAAGATGCGTTGCCCGAAGGGCTTCTCCATCCGCGTACCGTGCTCGCCGGTGTCCACCGGGGGATCGTTGACGGTGGCAATCAGAGCGGCATTCCGGTTGCGGCCGGAGCGTTCCTCTTTGACGAGAGCTACATCGGCAAGCCGCTCGTGTTCTGTGGTACCGGCGGAATACTCCCGGCCTCAATCAACGGCGAACCGTCCTGGATCAAGCACGTTCGACCGGGTGATCTCGCCGTCATGGTCGGCGGGCGCATCGGCAAGGACGGGATTCACGGGGCAACCTTCAGTTCGCTCGGACTGGATGAGAACTCCCCAACGTCTGCAGTTCAAATTGGCGAGCCCATCACCCAACGGAAGATGACCGATTTTTTGCTGGAAGCGAGGGATGCGGGTCTGTACTGCGGGATCACGGACAACGGTGCAGGAGGTCTGTCCAGCTCGCTCGGTGAGATGGCCCGGGAGTCGGGCGGAGTAGAAATCGATCTGGACACCTGTCCCTTGAAGTACAGCGGGCTTGCTGCCTGGGAGATCCTCGTCTCCGAGAGCCAGGAGCGAATGAGTCTGGCCGTGGACCCGAGCACAATCGACCGGCTTCTCTCCCTCGCCGCTCGCCGCGGAGTGGAGGCAACTGTTGTGGGCAGATTCACCGACGACGGACGGATCCGCTTGATTCACGACGCCACGGTGGTCGGGGAGATAGGCCTGGACTTTCTTCACGATGGGCTGCCGCAGATGGAACTACAGGCAACCTGGCCCGGCGCCCGCCCGACATCGTCCGACCACGCCGCACCCAACGATCTGCCGGCATCCTCCGACGCCATCAAGAGCACACTTCTCGCATTGCTCGCAGACCCGAACATCGCCGGCAAGGAGCACTTGGTCAGGCAGTACGACCACGAGGTGCAGGGCGGTTCCATTGTGAAACCCATGTGCGGCCTCCACGCGGACGGACCGTCCGACGGTGCAGTCCTGAAGCCCCGGTACGATTCGTGGCGAGGCATCACCGTCACTCACGGGATCAATCCACGTTACGGGGACGTGGACACCTACCACATGGCCGCGGCTTCGGTGGACGAGGCTGTCCGAGCCCATGTTGCCCTTGGCGGAGACCCGGAACAGATGGCCGCCCTGGACAACTTCTGCTGGCCTGACCCGGTTCTTTCAGACTCCACCCCGGATGGTCCGTTCAAGCTCGCGCAGCTCGTCCGCGCGTGTCGGGGTCTTGCCGACGCATGCGTTGCGTACGGGTTGCCGCTCATCTCCGGCAAAGATTCCATGAAGAATGACTCATACCTTGGCGGCCGGAAGGTGTCCATCCGGCCGACACTCCTCGTCAGCCTCATGGGCATCGTACCGGACGTTCGTCGAGCGATCACCTCAAGCTTCAAAACCCCCGGCGATCGGGTCCTTCTGATCGGGACCGGGCTGCCGGCACTCGGAGGCTCCGCCTACGAACGCCACGTGGGACGCGAACTCGGTGACTGTCCCCATACTGATCTCGCAGCCAATTCTCGGCTCTACCGGGCAATCCACGCGGCTGCGTCGGAGGGCCTGTTCAGCTCGCTTCACGACCTCTCCGACGGTGGGACGGCCGTCGCCCTGGCCGAAGCGGCCATCGGCGGCCGGTTAGGCGCCCGGATCACCCTCCCCACCGACGCGGCCGGGAG
>DAOWMR010000080.1 GCA_030642995.1 Spirochaetales bacterium | reverse complement strand
GAGTACACAAATCCGGAGAAGAAATCCACATTGGGAGCTATCACGCGCTCATAACCACGCACGGCGGAGAACGCCTGAGGGGTAACCTTTTGAACCATCTCATGAAGGTCGAACTCCTCTCGGAATCCCTTCTCAGCGGCGAGTTCGGCAGCCTTTTCTTTCAACAGGACCGCCCGTGGATCACTGAGGGTATATACGGCGTGCCCCATCCCGTACACCAACCCGCTACGGTCATGGGCCTCCTTCCCGATGATCTTTTCCACGTAGCGCTGCACCTCACTTTCATCTGCCCAGTCGCGCACGTTCTTCTTGATATCCGCCATCATGGACATCACACGATTGTTTGCCCCCCCATGCTTCGCGCCTTTCAGTGATCCCACCGCTGCGGCAATTGCCGAGTAGGTGTCGGTTGCCGCAGAAGAGACAACGTGGATCGTGAATGCAGAGTTGTTTCCACCACCATGCTCCGCGTGGAGCACAAGTGCGAGATCAAGAGTCTCAGCCTCAAGCGGCGTGTACACCCGATCCGGTCTCATCATCTGGAGGAAATTCGCAGCAGTTGAGAGCTCGGGTTCCGGCGCGTGGATGTAGAGACTCTCCTCATGGAAATAGTGGCGCTTGGCCTGATACGCGTAGGCAACGATTGAGGGGAAACGCGCGATGAGTTCTATGCTCTGCCGGAGGATATTGCGGACCGAGAGTTCCTCGGCATTCGTGTCATACGAATAGCTTACCAGAATTGAGCGAGCCAGCTTGTTCATGATGTCAACACTCGGTGCTCGCAAGACCATGTCTTCGGTGAATCCTTTGGGCAGCTCACGCTTGTTTCCGAGCAGCTCACTGAACTCCGCCAGCGCATCGCCCGTCGGCAGCGCGCCGAAGAGGAGCAGATAGATCACCTCCTCAAAACCGAAACGGCTCTCCGCCTGGAACCCGTGGACGATATCACACAGATCCATGCCCCGATAGGAGAGTTTTCCAGGCGCTGGGATTCGCTCGGCATCATCGATTATGTACCCGTGAACCTCCCCGATCTCGGTCAGTCCAACGAGAACGCCGGTTCCATCTTCATTCCGTAATCCCCGCTTGCAGTTGTACTTCCGATACTCCTCGGGACTGATTACCACCATCTGCTCGGCACGACTTACGTGCGCATCAAGAAATTGATCCTCTCTTTTCTTCAGATCCATTACGTTCCTTCTGTATTTTTATGCAACTATGGTAGCATGAGGCGCTGTTGCATGCCTACGCGCGACGAAAGTAGAGTTCTCGAATCTCTCGTCCCGCCGCGCAACCCTTTTTTTCGAACGCAGTGCCGGGTCGCCACGACTGTGCCGGCGCATATCCCTCAAACGGGTTCTCAATTCCCCGGGCACGGTCGAAAACGTCCATCATCCACTCGGCGTATTCCTCCCAGTCCGTCACCGAGTAAAGGAATCCGCCGGGACGAAGTCTGGCAACCAGAAGCTCCACAAATGAGTCCCGAACAATTCTCCGCTTATGGTGCCGTTTCTTCGGCCATGGGTCCGGAAAGAACAGAAGAACGCCGTCCAGACAGTCAGGAGGGATCATCTGCTCCACGACCAGAAGCGCGTCGTCGTGAATAATCCTGATATTTGACAGCCCGCCACGCTCAATAGCGGCAAGCAGTTTCCCGACTCCAGGCCTGTGAACCTCAATCCCAAGAAAATTCACATCCGGCTGGGCTGCGGCCATTTCCGCAGTTGCATCTCCCATACCAAACCCGATCTCCAGGTATACAGGATGGTCCTCGGACTTGAAGAGGCTGTGAGGATCAACCGGCAAAGATGAAGCCGGAACACAGTATTGTCCGTAGAGTTCATCAAAAGCACGCCGCTGGGCCGCGCTCATCCGCGTTGCCCGGATCGCGTAGCTCTTGATATGTTCTCGATCCCGAAACTCTCCCATGCACCCCCCCCGGGCTCTATACCACAAGCGCGGCAAGTCGCCCGCGAATGAACTCGCTCTTCTCCTTCAATCCCACAGCCCCGGTGTCCATCACAAGGACTTGGGGTCTCCGCGGGTCAAGCCTCACGCCGCCTCCGGACGAGTGAATCAGATTTACGACCCTGTCGGCGCTGACTTTGGCAACCTTGCCGAACTCAATCTCCAGTTTTCCCCTTCGCTCCCGCAAGCTCGCAATGTGCAGACTCCGACAGAGAATCCGGATTTCAGCAAGTGAGAGGAGGCTATGCACCTCGTCGGGCAGAGGGCCAAATCGATCCTGAATCTCCCCGGCAGTGGCCTCAAGGGCGTCCTGTGTGCTGATTGATGCGATTTTCTTGTAGAGCTCCATCTTCTCGATCGGCTCGGACACGTAACTGTCCGGGATGAAACCGGAATACTCCAACTCCAGGTAGACTTCTTCATCCTGCGGCTCCGCCTCCTCATCAAGATTGCGGATGGCCTCATCAAGGAGCCGGAGATACAGATCAAAGCCGATGGAGAGGATATCACCGCTTTGCTCACGACCGAGAAGATTCCCCGCCCCTCGGACCTCGAGATCCTTGAGCGCAATCTTGAAGCCGCTTCCGAGCTCGGTATGGTCGCTGATGATCTGCAATCGCTTCATTGCGATCTCGGACAGCACTCGTTGGTCAGGGTAGAGGAGGTAGGCGTAGGCCATTCGGTCGCTGCGCCCCACCCTGCCGCGCAGTTGGTAGAGCTGACTGATCCCATACATGTCGGCTCGATCAATGATGATCGTGTTCACGTTCGGGATGTCAATTCCGTTCTCAATGATGGTCGTTGACACAAGAACCTGGAAGCCACCGTGGATGAATCGATGCATGATGTCCTCAAGTGCGTGAGATGACATATGCCCGTGCGCCTTGTCCACGATGACTTCAGGAACGAGCTGCTGGAGGAAGCTCACGATATTCTCGAGTGTTTCAACCCGATTGTGGAGGAAGAAGACCTGCCCTCCCCGCTCCACCTCGGAACGGATGGCGTCTGCAATCAGCTCCTCGGAAAACTCCTTGATCACGGTCCGAATGGGCAATCGATTTTGGGGCGGGGTACGCAGAATGGACATGTCCCGAATTTTCAACAACGACATGTGAAGCGTCCGCGGGATGGGTGTAGCAGTCAGAGTCAGGCAGTCAACCGAATTCTTGAGCTCCTTGAGCCGCTCCTTGTCCTTTACGCCGAACCGCTGTTCCTCGTCGATTATCAGGAGACCGAGGTCCCGATAGAGAACGTCTTTCTGAAGGATTCGGTGTGTTCCTATCGCAATGTCCAGTGTTCCGCCCGCCAGTTCCGCCAACACCTGTTTCTGGTCTTTGCGAGAAACAAAGCGCGATAACATGCCCACTTTCACAGGAAAATCTCTGAGTCGATCCGTGAAGGTCTCGTAGTGCTGTTCGACGAGTATCGTCGTCGGGGCGAGGATGGCGACTTGTTTCCCGGAAGCCACCGCTTTGAACGCGGCCCGGAGTCCAATTTCCGTCTTACCGTATCCCACATCCCCGCAGACAAGGCGATCCATCGGAGCGGGCTTCTCCATGTCCGCCTTCACATCTTCAATGCAGGTGATCTGGTCCTCAGTCTCCTCGAACGGGAAGGTCGCCTCAAACTGGACCTGCCATTCGCTGTCCTCAGGGAACGCATAACCACGAGCCCGACGCCGGCGCGAATAGAGCTTCACCAGCCGCTCCGCCAGATCCTCCACGTTCTTCCGGACACGACTCTTCCGGCTCTCCCAGCTCTTCCCGCCCATCTTGTCCAGACGTGGCGACTCGCCGCTGTGCCCGATGTACCGCTGGATCAGATTCACCTGCTCAATGGGGATGTAAATGAATTCTTCCCCGGCGTATTCCAGATGAATGTAGTCCCGCTCATTGCCGGCGGCCGTGATCCGGGTGATACCGTTGAACCGTCCGATGCCGTAGTTAACGTGAACCACGTGATCACCGGGCGCAAGGTCAACGAAAGTATCAATCACTTCGCTATGGACCTGTTTCACCGACCGGGGAATGCGCCGACGACGTCCGAATATCTCATTTTCTTCGATGACCAGGAGCTTCTGGTCCGGAAGACTGAACCCGGCCGACAGCCGATCGGCCTCCACCGCTATTTCGAATTCCTGCAGCAGGTGGCGAATGCGTTGAGCTTGGGCTTCCGAGTCGGCATAGATGACCCCTCGATATCCAACCTTCGAGAGATTACCCAGTTCTTCTTTCAAGAACGTTATGTTGCCAAAGAAACTGCGAGGGGGGTCACAGGCCAGAGTTATGGAACTCTCGTGGTCACCCTCACCAAATACCGGAAAGAGAATCCGGCGATCCGTCGCGTTCATGACGTCTTCCAGATCGAAAAGGATACGATTGGGCTTTGGCACCTCCCGGCGTGCCCGCTCGCTCGCGTACAGGCCCTGGTACTCCTTCTCCAGCGCCTCGTATGATGAGATCAGGCGGTCGCTTTCCGAGAACAGAACCGTGGGCGCCTCCCCGAGGTAGTCCGTAATCCGGTGGGGTCGCTGATCTGCAAGCGGGAAGTAGATCTCCTCTCCCTCAACCCAACGACGCTCGCGGATTGACTCGAGCAGATCGGCCGGCTCTCGAAATTCCGTTGCCTCCGCAATTCGTTCCTCCAAGGCCAGAATTTCGTCCTCATCCCATACAACCTCTCGCTCCGGGTGAAGCACGAAACAGTCCAGTTTTCCGGTGGAAGTCTGAGTTTCCGCTTGAAACGTTCGAATCTGTTCGATCTCGTCCCACTCAAATACGATTCTGATCGCATCGTCGTCTCCCGGTTGGAAGAGATCCAGAACCTCGCCACGAAGGGCGTATTCTCCACGCACCGTTACCTTGGGCACACGACTGTATCCGTAGCGTTCCAGGTCACGCGACAGTTCCGCCGGATCAAATGAGTCCCCGGTGCGAATAGTCACCAGGCGCTTCGCCAGCCGGATCGGATCCGGCACCGGGGTGAGATACGCACGCAGGCTGCACACGGCCACCGACGGCGGTTCAAGGAGCAGCCTTCCCAGTGCGCGCGTGCGGTGGCCAAATACCGGCGCTGTCCGCGGAAGGGGCCGGTACGGCAGGGAGCCCCACCAGGGGACAAGGATTGGACGTTCTCCGAAGAGTGTCAGATCGGCTACGAGGCTCTCAGCTTCTTGCTCGGTCGGGACGATAATCAAGACAGAACCCGTTGTCTGCCGCGCGATCTGTGATGCAACGAATGCGAAGTAGCCTCCGCGCGGGCCGATGACGTTGAGGGGATACGGCCCGACTGTCAGTCGATCGCGAAGTTCCTGCCAGGGCCGATATCCTTTCAGAGCTGAAGTGAGAGTTGAGTGGAGTGGTGTCACCCGCCGCTCCCGAATTCGTAGGAGGAATTAGCTGTGAGACCGATTCGTATCATTGCCATGGTCCTGTTGATGATCATAACCGGTGTCGTGGTGGCCGTCGCCGTCCCGGCGCGTGACATAGAAGTTTCCATCCGATACGAGGACAAACAGATATACGTTCCAGGAAGCGAGATCCTTGTCAAGTTCACGATCCAGAATGGACGCAGCACAACCTACCGATTCCGTATGGCCGAGAATCGCATGTTCAACGTGGAGTTTGATGTCCGAACGCTGTCAAACGTGCCGCTGGAACCCGCGCCGCACTTTACTACAGAGCGGACCTCAAATCAACAGCTCTACTACCGTGACGTGGCCCTGGAACCCGGCGAGGAGTTTGCATTCGTTGAAAACCTCTCGGACTATGTCCAGATAGCCGACCCCGGAATCTTCGTGGTGACGGCACGATTCTACCCGGATCTCGTGGGTGGCGAAGATGGTGTCGCTGTCGCCTCAAACAGCCTCAGCATGACCATTCGCCCGGATCTGACGCAAGATGAACGCGTGGCTGCTCAGCTTGATGAACGCACTGGGGAGCTCCTCACCCGCGAATCACTGCCACCCGATGAGGTCGTGGAATATGTAATCACCGCACTCCAGGACGGTGCATGGAATCGGTACTTCCTCTACGTGGATCTGGAAGGCCTCCTGCAGTCGGACTCCGCACGTGCACGCTCCTACGCGAGGCTCGCTGATCAAAGTCGGCAAATACGACTGGATGCCTTTGCGGACGAACTTCAGACCGCCCTGGTGGATCCACAGATCTCGGCCATACCCACCACTTTCCAGATGGTCCGCACCACCTACGACCCCACGGAGGCTGCGGTGATCGTTGACGAGGTGTTCCGCTTTCCCACCTACTCAGAAACCAAACGCTACACCTACTTCCTTCGCAGACGCGACAGGGTATGGTACATTTATGACTACGCGGTTACAAATCTTGGAACGGAGTAGGCACCGGGAAAATGAAGATTCTGCTGGTATCTGAGCGCGACGAACTCCGTGAGTTCATCAAACGCAATTTCATCCCGCGTGGTGCGGAAATCATTCAGTACTACAACCCCATCAAGGCAATGGACAATCTGGACGAGATAGACCCGGAAGTCGTCATGTTCAGCGGACGGGATTTCCCCCGTCATTGGAAACCCTTTCTGGTCTTTCTCCGGGATACGAAACCCCGTGATCAGTGTGTCTTCGTCATACTCCGCGGAGATGACTTTGATCACGAAGAGGCCGACAAGGCTCAAGCCCTTGGTGTGAACGGAATCGTGGATGAGCAGCTCCGTGACAGACAGGAACTGTCGCGCCTCAAGGATCTCATCAATCGGTACCGGGACATCGGAGATGCGCGCGCAGAAAAGCGCTTGATCCCGACCGACGTGGACGCGGTCAGGTTTGTCTTCACGCATCCGGAACGGATGGAGATGATCTACGGTCATGTGGATGATCTTTCCGCCACCGGGGTTGCTATTATTCCATACGATCGGCAACGCATCATGGGGCTCCCGGTCGGCACCGACCTCAACTCATGCTCACTGAGAATCGGCGAGCAGATCATCTCTTTCAGCTCGCGGATTGTGCGCAATGAGCGGGCCCTCAGCCTCGTCTTCGGCCTCCTCAACGATGGTCAGCGGGCACTGATCCGGAGCTACGTTTCCGGACATTCCCAGCGTGAGCTCGAGAGCATTGAGTCCGACGAACCGGCCCTCCTCGAGCCGGTATGATCCGGCCATCGGCGGTCACGGCTCAATTCTGGTCGACCCAGGATCACCTCGTCATATGTACGCTCTGCCCTCACAGGTGCCGCATTCCCGACGGAAGCAGCGGGCGCTGTGGTGTCCGAGTCAACGTAAACGGCACACTCGTATTGCCGTACTACGGAAAGATCAGCTCCATCGCGCTTGATCCCATTGAGAAGAAGCCCCTCTACCACTACTACCCGGGCAACCAGATCCTTTCGGTTGGTTTCCTTGGGTGCAACTTCCACTGCCCGTTCTGCCAGAACTACTCAATCTCACAATCCACCGATCGCTCAACGATGGAGTTGACCCCTCAGGAAGTGGTGAACAAGGCGCTCGCTGAGAACAGCTTCGCAATCGCCTACACCTACAACGAGCCGTCCATTCACTTTGAATTCGTGACCGCCACCGCAGACCTTGCCCGTAACTCGTCGCTAAAGAATGTTCTCGTCACCAACGGACACCTTGAGAAGGAAGCTGCATCTGAGCTGCTGGGCCGCATGGACGCGGTCAATATTGATCTCAAGAGCTATGACGACGAGTTCTATCGGCGGGAGCTCGGCGGCGACCTTGACACGGTGAAACAGTTCATCCGGATTGCCGGTGAGCTTTGTCACGTTGAGATCACGACGCTCCTCATTGCCGAACGTAACGATAGCGAAGAGGAGCTCACCGCAATAGCCGGCTTCATCGCTTCGGTGAATCCACAAATCCCGCTCCATATCTCAGCATACTATCCCGCCTACCACTATACCTACGACGGGACCACCCCGGAACAGGTCATGCGAGCCGTGAAGATTGCCTCCACGAAGCTCGACTATGTCTACCCGGGGAACATCCCCGGTGAGGCAAACACCACCTGCCCGACATGCGGCAACCTCCTCGTCGAACGCCGCGCATATCAGGTAACGACTCCCGGCCTCCACGGCACCGCCTGCAACTCCTGTGGAGCGCAAGTGCCGATCGTGCTGGGATAGCCAACATGCCCTCTCCCCCTCCGCGCAGCTCCCTTCGATCTTGACATTGACACCACCCCCAGCTATCTTTTGCTGGCTCATTCCCCTGTAGCTCAGCTGGCAGAGCGGGTGGCTGTTAACCACCATGTCGTTGGTTCGAGTCCAACCGGGGGAGCTGGATTGGACAGGCAGTCGGGTTCGTCTCGGCTGCCTTTGCTTTAGCCTCGTGAGCCTCTGCGGCCAACTGGTGGATGATGTCGAACGGCGGGTTGAAGACGGGAACGAGAGTATCGTTTTCAAGCAGGGAGCCGGGCATGATGAAGCGTAGAAGCTCGGCCTTCTGCGGCGGTTCCTGGGTTTGGAAGAATTGGGCGGCGTTCCTGGCAATCTCCAGCAGTTTGATACCCTGTTCAATGTAGTTCTCGTCAGCTTTCTGGTGACGGCCGATCTTGTCGAGAATGTCGGTTTGTTCTGAGCGCCATGCGGTCACGTTCTTGCGGTAGAAGGCCTCTTCGATCTCGCCGTCGAGCTTGTCCAGGTAGATCTGGTCAATTCGGTTCTGAAGCTTCGAATAGCGAGCGTTCAAGGCTTCGATTGCGTGGTCGTGGAACGCCTTCTTCTCCTGGGCGCTTTGCCGCACGGCGTTACGCATCCAGTGGAAAACTTCCTCCGAGAAGTGGAACTCGGACAGTATCGCCTCGAATTGCCGCTCCAACTCTTCTTCCCGTACGTAGGCCCCACCGCAGGCCCCCTTGTCAAAGGTGCAGTGGTAGTAGACGTACCGTTCCGTCTTGATCTCGGCGGTGACCGAAGAGCCGCAATGGGCACATTTCAGGAGACCGCTGTAGGTGAATCGGTGGGAGGTGGCGCGGGTGTCGTTGCGTTGATTGCTAACCGCCTGGGCACGCTTGAAGAGCTCGCTGTGGACAATCGGTGAATGTTTGCCCTCGTACTGTTTCCCGTTCCAGAGGAAGACGCCGGTGTAGAACGGGTTTTTCAGAATCGTGGCGATTGAGCTACGTGAGACACGATTTCCCCGCCGCGTTGTGAGTCCACTCTGGGCCGCAAACACTTCAAGTCGGCGAAGCGAGTATTTCCCTGTGGCATACTGCTCGAACAGCTGCCGGATGACCGGAGCCCGCTCTTCGTCGACCTCGATGGTCTTGTTCGCCTTGTCGTGCAGGTATCCCAGCGGCGCGGTACCGGGAAACTCTCCCTCTTCGGCTTTCTCAAGCATTCCTTTCCGGGTTTCCTCGGAGAGATTGTCGATGTAATTCTTGGCCATCAGCACCTTGATGCCGTGGATAAACTTCTCGTGCGACCGCGACTTCCTGTTGAGTACCGAGCCTTCCTTGACGAAAATGAGCGTC